>CAZXFO010000235.1:0-1522 GCA_964639745.1 uncultured Coxiellaceae bacterium
GAACCAGAAATCGTAAAGAAAGGGACCTTTGCTTCACCAGCAACTGCTTTGGCTAATAAAGTTTTACCTGTACCAGGTGGCCCTACTAACAGAACACCTTGAGGAATTTTACCGCCTAATTTTTGAAACTTTCCGGGATCCCGTAAGAAATCAACCAATTCTTTAACTTCTTCCTTGGCCTCTTCCACACCAGCAACATCGGCGAAAGTCACTTTTACTTGATCTTCCCCTAATAAACGAGCACGGCTACGACCAAATGAAAATGCACCCCCGCGACCACCACCTGTTTGCTGTCTTAATACATAAATCCAAATAGCGAATAAAATAATCCATGGTAATAAATTGAGCAGATGCATTAAGATTCCGGGCTGCTCCGGTGGCTTGCCTTTAACCACAACGTTTTTGTCCATTAACTCTTTTAATAATTGAGGATCTTGAGCCATGGGCAAATAAGTAACAAAAACTTTGCTATTAAGCATCATTCCTGTCACGTCTTGATCTGAAATAGTCACTGAACTGACATTACCTTGCTTGACCTGGCTCAGAAAAGCCGAATAACTGATCTTTTCTTCAGTCGCTTGGCGTGGTCCAAAAATATTAAACACGGAGACTAGGATAATCCCAGCCACCATCCATAGAAGTATTGTCTTAATCGTATCATTCACCGTGCGGACCCCTTTAAATCCACTACATATTCATCTTAAGTATAGTTCAATCATACCTGATTTAGCGCAAAGTTGTCATCTTACCGCCAAAATATAAACTTCTCGAGAGCGCCCTCTCGATGCTTTTGGTTTTCGAATTGACACTTTTTTAAAATGTTCTCGAACTTGTTTCAAAAAGCTGTCAAAACCCTCACCTTGGAATGCTTTGATCAAAAATCCACCGCGCGTAGGTAATACTTTTAATGCGAAATCGAGTGCTAATTCAGCTAAATACATGGAACGTGCTTGATCCACGTTATCAATGCCACTTAAATTAGGTGCCATATCAGAAATGACCCAATCTGGTTTATCACTTTTTAAACTTTCTAACAATTTTTCAACAACTGCATTTTCTGCAAAATCTCCCTGAATAAACTCGACTCCAGAGATAGGATCCATTGGCAAAATATCTAAGGCTATAATCCGACCTTTTGCACCTATATATTCAGTTACTAATTGTGACCAGCCACCTGGTGCAGCGCCTAAATCAATGACTACCATCCCTGGTTTAAATAATTTATCTCGTTCTTGCAGTTCCATTAATTTATAAACAGCCCGAGAACGGTAACCAGCTTGTTGTGCTTTTTTAACATAAATATCAGAAAAATGTTCTTTAAGCCATTGCCGGCTACTTTTAGTAGGCATTTAAATATACTCTACCTCAACAATCTCGTATTCCGTGACTCCTTCAGGTGTTTGCACTTGAGCAATGTCACCTACTAACTTACCTATAATTGCGCGCGCAATGGGCGAAGTAACTGAGATCATTTGGTTTTTAACATCTGCTTCATCTTCTCCTACTACTTTGTAACGTATGG
>CAZXFO010000236.1:0-7922 GCA_964639745.1 uncultured Coxiellaceae bacterium
AACTTGTTGCTCGCGCATTATATTGATAAAAGCGTAATGATCTGTTTTGGCTTGAGAGACCCATAGTACATCATCAAACAACATATCTCTGCAATTTGAAGGGGTTAGGCGACGCTGCGCCAAGCCAGGCCGACATACTAATACCTTACTTAATTTACCTACCTCAGAATGGACGCCTAAAGTTGTCATTGAAATTTCCTAATTAAAAGTAATTTTCAAAACAAGCTCACCATCATACACCATCAGCAAAGACTAGTTTTATCTAGACGGTTGGCTAACCATTATATCAAAATAGCTATTAACAATCATTTAATTACCCATATTCATTTAGTTGCGCGTATGTTATTATGTTTTCTAACATAAATTCGCTCTAAACCTATTACTTGATTTAAGTCCCTAATTTTAACAATTAAGAGGACCGAACTAATGAGCCCCAATCCACACAATCGCAGTTTATTAACTCTATCTGACCTCAAACCTGAAGATGTTCGTCTTTTATTAAATCTGGCAGCTGAATTGAAGCACAGTAAATATGCAGGAAGCGATAACCAGCGGCTTAAAGGAAAAAAAATTGCCCTAATCTTTGAAAAACCATCTACCCGTACTCGTTGTGCATTCGAAGTTGCCGTATATGATGAAGGTGGTCATTTAACTTATATTGATCCTGCTAGCTCACATTTGGGCCATAAAGAATCCTTAAAAGATACTGCCAGAGTATTAGGAAGACTCTATGATGGTATAGTGTATCGCGGCTTTCAACAATCGGTAGTTGAAGAACTTGCTAAATATTCCAATGTTCCAGTCTGGAATGGATTAACAGATACATGTCACCCTACCCAAGCCTTAGCGGATTTACTTACAATGGGAGAATTTGGTTTAAAGCCTCTTAACCAATTATCTTTTTGTTATTTAGGAGATGCATGCTCAAATGTTGCCAACTCATTATTAATAGGCGGTGTCCAAATGGGTATGGACGTCCGCTTTAGCGCTCCAGAGTCATTTTTTCCAAATGCTAATCTCGTCTCAGAAATGAAACAATTAGCAATTGATACTGGCGCAAAAATTACATTGGAAGAAGATCCTCTAAAAGCAGTAAGTGGAGTGGATTTTGTTTATACTGATGTTTGGGTCTCAATGGGAGATCCTATCCAAAGCTGGGAAGAACGTATTCATCTCTTAAGAAAGTATCAAGTTACCAAAAAACTCATGCAGGCTACTGGAAACCCTCTTACCAAATTTATGCATTGCTTACCTGCCTTTCACAACCTTGGAACAGAGTTAGGGCGTGAATTACATGAAAAATTTGGTCTAATGGAGCTGGAAGTAACTGATGAAGTTTTTGAGTCTGAAGCTTCAATTGTATTTCATCAAGCTGAAAATCGTATGCACACTATTAAAGCTGTATTAGTAGCTACTTTAGCTGATTAAATACTGCTTGTGGAGGGCTTATGCGTATTGTACTTGCTCTGGGTGGAAATGCTATACTGCATAAAAATGAGCCTTTAACAGCAGAAAAACAGCTCGATAACATTAAAATTGCTGCTGCACAGATAGCTCAATTAGCATATTATCATCAACTGATTATTACACATGGTAACGGCCCACAAATTGGCTTACTTGAATTACAAAATCATGCCTACCATGCCACTGAAGCTTACCCGCTTGATATTTTAGGAGCAGAAACCCAAGGTATGCTAGGCTACCTTCTAGAACAAGAAGTTGCTAATGGACTGTGCAACACTCATAAGGTTTCAACTCTCATTACAAGAGTAGTTGTTGACCCTTTCGATCCCGCCTTTCAACACCCGACTAAACCTATTGGGCCCCTTTATTCAAAACTAGAGTCTGAGCAAATATCTCGAGATAAAAAATGGATTTTTGTACAGCAAGAATCAGGATATCGCCGTGTTGTAGCATCCCCCAAGCCCCAAGTTATACTTGGGTTGCAATCCATAATGCACTTACTAAAGCATAATGTCATTGTGATTGCTGCAGGCGGTGGTGGTATCCCCGTCATTAAAGCAGAAGATAAATATAAAGGTGCTGAGGCTGTTATTGATAAAGATAGTACTAGCGCTTTACTAGCAACCTATGTGGCAGCGGATTGCTTGATAATTGCAACCAATGTCGATGCTGTTTATCTTGATTGGGATAAACCTAGCCAACAACCCATTAAAGAGATCACTTCATCAGAATTGCGCGCAATGAGTTTTGCACAAGGCTCAATGGGGCCTAAAGTTGAAGCAGCTTGTCAATTTGTCGAGAAAACAAATAAAACAGCGGTAATCGGTTCCCTTGAAAAAATTAAAGAAATGGCTCAAGGGTGCTCTGGTACGCGAATAAAGGCCAGTATTACTTAGTTGGCTTTCCTCCACTAGAATGTGAATTATTGACTTTGCTTTCAAGATCTGTAGGTTGCGCCTTGCTAGTTATTCTCCTTAACAGTAAATCAGCTTAATGAGAGTGACATGATAACATAGATCTGAATTTAGCTATTCTCATACAATTAGTATGAGAGTTTAAAATATATAAGAAATTTCTCTAAAAAGGAAAATAGTGACAGGCGTGAGTATTGTAGCCTAAGAATTATCAGTTTTTCTCGAAACCATAGTAACTGAAACCTGATCTGTAGGCATGATGATTACTTCGCTAATGTTTACATGTGATGGGCGCGTCGCGCAATAAAGAACTGCATCAGCTACATCATTAGGCGTTAGCGCATCCCTTCCTTCATAGACTGCCGCAGCTCGTTCTTTATCTCCCTTAAAACGCACAATACTAAAGTTAGTTTCAACAGCTCCAGGATCAACAGTGCTTACCCTAACCTTTGTGCCAAGCAAATCCATACGCAAACCTTGAGTTAACGCATTGACAGCATGTTTAGTCGCACAATAAACAGCGCCTTTAGGGTAAACTTGATGGCCTGAAATGGAGCCAATATTAATGATATGACCTGAATTTCTTTCAATCATTCCAGGTAAAATTTCTTTAGTGACATAGAGCAAACCTTTGACATTGGTATCAATCATAGCTTCCCAATCATCAACGCTACCCTCTTGTATAGTATCTAACCCCGCAGCTAGTCCTGCATTATTAATTAATACTTCAACCTGCTGCCAATCATGTGGGAGAGTTGCTCAAATATTTTTAACAGAAGTACGCTGACATACATCCAGCTCGATTGCTTGCACTTTAACTCCATAGGCGTTTTGCAATTGAGAGGCAAGCTGCTTGAGAACATCGATTCGGCGTGCACATAATAATAGCCTAGCGCCAGCTTTAGCAAAATAATGAGCGCAAGCTTCACCAATACCGCTTGATGCGCCTGTTATAAAAACAACTTTTTCCTTTAGCATCACTTACGATCCCTTAAATAACATGACCCAAATGATAATATATTTTGATTTTATTTCAATCAGCGGTGGGGTAAGTATTTAATAAAAAACTAGACCGGCCTGGTGATATTCAGGCGGTCTAGGGTGACAAGAATTAACTGGATGAGATGAGAGGTTTACATCGCCATTGTAGGCGCTGGGGCAGCATTCTTCGATTCTGCAGCAATATTTTTGAAGAAAGTGCTTAAGCCCATAAATAATTCAACAGCCATTAGGAGCACCACAGCTAAAACAGCAGCTGCAGGAATCATCGTAATAGCTCCACCAACCGCAAAGGCCGCCATTGTTTTTCCTAGCGTCATAGCGGTAGCACCTGTAACAGCTTTCAAAGCAGCAAACCCTAACAAACCACCCACCATATTACCTGCGGCGTAGCTTGCAGTTTGAGCAACAAGGGTACGTTTTTTGTGTTTTTCACTAAAGAAACCAGTATGGCTAGTTACCAAACCAGTTGTAGAACCTAGAATTGCGCCACCAATAGCCCCTATTTTAGCGGCCTCAGCTACAGAGTATCCAGCATGACCTGCGGCTCCTAAAACAGCAGAACCGACAGCCCCAGAAGCTGCAAAAAGCCCAGCTCCAATGCCGCCATATAAAACTCCGCTAGCTAAACCTTTACCGAAATATTCTAACGACATAAAAATCTCCTTCTGTTAGTAGGTATAATTTAATGCATTAGCGGTAAACCGCAGAATTCACATATTTTACTACTACTTATCCATTATTGATACTTCTAAAAATATCTTTTATTAATGTTTTTTTTAATTAAATATCATGCAAGATGTAATCTAAATAAAATTGATTGAACATGATTAGCACACATTATATTGAGTTTTAATATTCAACTCTTGCAAGGGAACTTAATAGTAACTAGGATATTTTGCGCTTAATATAAAAACTAATTTAAAATTTTTTCATGTATCATTTAAAGTAATAAAACTATTTATGAAACAACAATCTAAATTGTTATTTTTAAATAATTTTTTGTAATTACAATTTTATGCAGGATAATAAACTTTAATTGGCCGCTTGCTTCGATCAACTTTTGAAAAAGATGTCATCTTGTGGAGCTTAACTGAAGTCCTGCTATAAATATGCCAAACTTTATAGTTTCTAACTAATAATGCATCTGCAATTAATGAGCGATGACAGCGCCATGGCACCGCTTCTGCACACATAATAACTACATTTTGTTTGTCCTTAATAAATTGCATCAAAATTTTCAGGCCGGTGAAAAAATTCTCTGTTTGCATATAATCAGCATAACCACGAAAACTTTTATTACGCCATGCACCATTAATACTATTTTTGTTGGTTGAACGCAGCCCACCTAAAGCAGATAAATGCTTATATGCAATCTTTCTTTTTGCTAAAGAAGCCTTTAACTGAGGGGAATTTGACCAGGGAACGTGTCTTGATTTAGGTACAGTGCGCACATCAATAAGTTGCTTAATATTATGCGCCTGCAATATTTCCATAAATTCTTCTAAGCTATGGGTAGAATGCCCTATTGTATAAAGTTTTTTTGGCATAGCTGAATGCACCATGCAAATTAGTATTCAATATTTTAACAAAAAATTAACACGGTGTATTGAATACATTTGCATTTAAGATATTGAATTTTAAAGCTTTATAATTGTGTATTGTTTACCATCGAAAACCTAAAATATTACTTACCCTTTTGCTCGTACAGGAGCACTTCATGCTTGAATTATTTCTCAAAGGTTTAATCATTGGTTTCGCAATAGCTGCACCTGTAGGGCCTATTGGTGTTCTCTGTATACAGCGCTCTTTGCGTGACGGATTTAAAGTGGGACTAATGACCGGCATGGGAGCTGCCGTAGCCGATGGTGTTTACGGATTAATACCAGGCTTAGGGTTAACAGCAATATCTTCTTTATTAGTCTCTCAACAATTCTGGATTCGTCTTTTTGGTGGCTTGTTTTTAATTTATCTTGGTATAAAAATGATTAGCCAAACATCAAATAAGAAAAACATTTATCGAAGGAATTCTAATAAATCCATATGGAATGCATTCAGCACGACTTTCTTTTTAACATTAACTAATCCGGTGACAATTTTATCATTTGCAGCTATATTCGCTAGTATCGGTTTAGATAACTCAAGCGCCAATTATTATTCTGCAACCATACTTGTAGCAGGCATTACACTTGGATCAGCTATTTGGTGGCTAATCTTGAGTGGAAGCATTTCATTTGGTCTTTATAGACGTGTCAATAATAAGATTTTAAAAATCGTTAATTGGGCATCTGCTATTGTGATGCTAGCATTTGGTGTGTATGCGCTAGCGCCCTAGAATCATAGTGAAGCAGAATAATATTTTTTTACATTATTCTACATTGGATTTTTAACCCATTTCTCTATAGCTGAACTCTTTGGGAGTAAGTCTATGCATCAGAGAATAAGCAAGCCGCAAGACAAAATACCTTATAATAATTTTTGGCAAAAAACTGCTAATTACCTAAACAAAGCTGCTGACTGGTGCAATATTGGCATTGGTATCCACATTGTTTCAAACTGGACTTCCCAGCTTGCCTATCTAGCAGCAGGAAGTCTTTATTTTATAACTGTCATAGCAGATCCATTAATCTATATATTTAGAGCCCTGGCGAGATTTGAACGAATAATTGGAAGGCATTTTTTTGGAGTCAAATTTAAAGAAGAAGAATTTGGTATACACCCTCGCCAAACAATAGGAGATGTCTTGAGTTTTGCTTTATTCATCTGTGCAGCGGCAATTTTTATTGCTTTTGGAGCTGGCGCTGCAATGGCGTCATTTGCCCCTACATTGGGTTGGGCTCTAGGTATCTTAGGTTTAAGTATCGTTGTTTATTTTGATTATCATCATGCCTACCACAATGCAAAAATAAAATGGTTGGAGCTTCGAAACAAATACGGCAATGAGAACTATAGAACCCTTGCAGCTAAAGGAGAGTATAGCTATCGTAAATATGCTGATTGGCTGATGATAAGCTTGGTTGGCATGCTAGCATTAGCCCTAATCTGTGGTTCAGCTCTAACTTTTGCACCACCCATTATTATTCCTGCCCTGCTACTCATCGCAAAAATATCAGGTATAGCGCTGATTCCGATTACTATAGGTAGAATTACCAACTACTACCTGAGAAAGCCATGCACTGATTATCATGAAGATGCAGATAAAAATGAAAAGCTAAATAAACCTTCATCACTAGCAATTAAAGAAAAGCTAAATACTATTACAAATACGTTCGAGAAGAAGCCTGATGACTTAATAAAATTGAACCCCCCCGCACCTTCAAGCTCTTCATCAATTTCACCTAAAATCAGTCATGACTTTCTTAATCCATCTTATACTAACCAACCAAGCAACACTGCCCTAAACAAAAATGAAATTGAGGAAACTCAATTCCAACTCAAGCAATCCAATTAATATTTAATTAACCATTAATATCCTTATTGATGATAGCTTAATTAAAACAAACTTGACCCTTGTTTTAACACTATATATGATGCCCGCTGGCTTAAAGGATTAACGCTTGAAAAATATATTCCTAACAATATTGCTCTTAACTTATGCGTCACAAGCGTATAGTGATTCGTTAAAAAATTCTTCCACCTTTTTCTCAGCAGATATATTAGCTTGGCGAGTCAGAGAAGGTAGCGGTGAGAACTGGGCTCAGTCTATCACTACACCTGGCACCAATCAAACTGCCCGGCTATTTGATGCCCCATTTAAATGGAATCTTGGTTTTCGCGTTGGGGTTGGACGTTCAACCCTTTCTGGTTTTGATACCCGTTTCTACTGGACAAATTATAAAAGTAAAGCTACTAATTCAGCATCAGGCCGCCTTTATTCTGCTTTTATCGGTAATTTTTTTGCTAACAATACCAATGGCGCCAATTTCGGCCCCTATTATGCTAATGCTAGCTTACTGTGGAGGTTTAGCTACGATACCATTGATATTCAATTTGGCCATGAATTTGAAGTTGATTCAGTCCTAAGATTACACCCCTTTATTGGCCTCAAATCTGCCTTTATTAATCAGACGATCAATACAAATTGGCAAACACCAAGCACAACCTCTTCAGGAATTCCAGTACCTATTACAACTTTTTCCGTTGCATCAGAAACTTTGAAAAATGATTTTTGGGGGATCGGGCCTTCGCTAGGATTAGATACCACCTGGCCTATATATAAGGCATCAAGGACTTCATTAAACTTAGTTGGTAGCTTCATGAGCGCAATCTTATATGGTCATTGGAATTTTAAAGATTATTATCAAAATAATACACCAGTAAATATCACTGTGGCGGTCAATGAAGTAAATAGTGCAGCACCCATGACTGCCGCATTTTTAGGCTTAGAATGGGGTTACGAACGGCCGCAATCTAGCTTTAATATTAGATTGGGTTATGAGGCTCAGGTATGGTTTAAGCAAATGCAATATTATTCCTATAACATGGGCAGACTCGATAATTTAATGTCATTACAAGGCGGAACATTGAGTCTGGCTTACAAATGTT
>CAZXFO010000237.1:0-4362 GCA_964639745.1 uncultured Coxiellaceae bacterium
GATTGCCGAAATGTTTGGTTATGTGACGCAGCTTCGTTCTATGTCTCAGGGGCGCGCAACATACACAATGGAATTTGCAAAGTATAACGAAGTACCTGCAAATATCGTTGAACAAATGGCGAGTAAAACTACTTAATAAGAGAATATTTTTAAATACTCCCTTATCATAAGCCCGCTTATTGTACTTAACAGTAAGCGGTTAAATATTAGATAAGGAAAAAGAGAGGTTAAAAACATGGCAACAGGAACAAAGAGTCAACAAATACGCATCCGTTTAAAAGGGTTTGATCACCGCTTAATTGACAGGTCAGCGCGTGAGATTGTGGAAACTGCGAAACGAACGGGCGCGCAAGTCTCTGGTCCATTTCCTTTGCCAACTCGTATTGAACGATACACTGTCGTTTTAGCACCAAACGGTGACAAAGATGCCCGTGATCAATACGAATTACGTACCCACAAGCGTTTAATTGATATTAAACAGCCAACTGACAAAACCATTGACGCCTTAATGAAGCTTGATTTAGCGGCTGGTGTTGATGTTCAAATCAGTGTTGGGGCTCAAGATAAGTAAAACGGATAAATATTTAAGTTAGTTCGCGAATAGCGATAATTATTGAGGCAAAAGTTATGAGTATAGGTTTAGTTGGACGCAAATGTGGGATGACTCGAGTCTTTACCGACGAAGGCGCCATTCCTGTGACAGTGATTGAGGTACAGCCTAATCGTGTTACACAGGTTAAGACTATGGCTAGCGATCAATATTCTGCGGTACAAGTAACAACAGGTACCCAAAAACAATCACGGATAACTAAAGCCCGTGCTGGTAATTTTGCTAAAGCAAATACTGAAGCTGGTCGTGGCTTATGGGAATTCCGCGTTGAAGATGATAAAGCTTTAGAAGGCATCAGCGTTGGTGGCGAATTAAAATTAGATCGCTTTGCTGAAGGCCAATTTGTTGACGTTTCAGGTGTAACTAAAGGTAAAGGCTTTGCCGGAACCATTAAACGTCACCATTTTGCTGCTCAAGATGCCACTCATGGTAACTCAGTTTCGCATCGTGTTCCTGGTTCTATTGGTCAAAGACAAACTCCAGGCCGTGTATTTAAAGGTAAGAAGATGGCTGGCCATTTAGGTCAAGCTAATCGTACGATCATGTCACAACGTATTGTCCGCGTTGATGTTGAACGTAATTTATTATTAGTGAGAGGCGCAATTCCAGGTGCTCCCGGTTCTGTGGTTATTGTTCGCCCAGCAGTAAAGAAGAAGTCACAGGGGGATAAATAATGGATTTGCAATTAGTAAACTCCACCAAAAAAGTTAAATTGGCTAATGAAATTTTCGAATGCGAGTTTAATGAACCATTAATTCATCAGGCAGTGACTGCATTCCTTGCTGGTGCACGTTCAGGAACTCAAGCTCAGAAAACTCGTTCTGAAGTGAGCGGTGGCGGCATTAAGCCATGGCGTCAAAAAGGTACAGGTCGCGCAAGAGCTGGTACAATCCGTAGCCCGTTATGGCGTAAAGGGGGTATCATTTTTGCTGCTAAGCCTAGAAGCTATAAGCAAAAAGTTAACAAGAAAGCCTATCGTGGAGCTATTTGCTCTATTTTTGCTGAGCTAAACCGTCAAAGTCGTTTTGCAGTGGTAGAAGCTTTAGAAATAAAAACTCCTAAAACCAAAGCGTTTTTAGAAATGTTAAATGGCTTTTTCAAATCCGCTGATAAAGATATCAAAGATCAACGCATTGTCATTATCACTGAAGATTTAGATGCCAATTTAATTTTAGCTTCCCGTAATCTTCCCTATGTGGAAATTCGTGAAAGCATGAGTATTGATCCTGTTGTATTAGTTAATGCTGATAAAGTGCTGGTTACAAAAGATGCACTTAAGTCTATCGAGGAGTGGTTGGTATGAGCGCTGAAAGATTATTACAAGTTATCGTAGCCCCGCATATTTCTGAAAAGACCGCTCGCATAGCTGAAAAGCAAAATGTTTATGTTTTTAAAGTGGCTAATTCTGCAACCAAGCCCCAAATTAAACAAGCTGTCGAACAGTTGTTTAAAACTAAGGTCGAAGGGGTAAGGGTGGTTAATGTTAAACCAAAAACCCGTCGTTTTCGTGGTGTAGAAGGAACCAAGAAAAAATGGAAAAAGGCTTATGTTACTTTACCTCAAGGTCAACAAATTGACTTCGTAGAAGGTAAATAGGCACGAGAAAGGTCATTAAGTCGGTCTGATTAAAATCTGCTTGACTTTGAATCGATATCGGAATAAAAACCCGAAGATTTACGACTTTTATGTGTTTCCAATTGGAAACCTGATGATCCCGTTTTGTCATAAGCGGGCATTGATGATTAACGTAAGTAGAGGCATCTATGTTACTGAAAGAAAAACCAACTTCGCCGGGTAGACGCTCTGTGATCAGAGTCGTTGGCAAGGATCTTCATAAAGGTTCTGCTTATGCCCCATTGCTTGCGAAAAAGACAAAAACCGGTGGTCGTAATAATTTAGGCCGTATTACTTGTCGCCATATTGGTGGTGGCCATAAACAGCATTACCGTATCGTTGATTTCAAACGTAATAAAGATGGTATACAAGGCCGAATCGAACGTATTGAATACGATCCAAACCGTAGCGCTTTTCTTGCATTAGTGCTTTATACAGACGGCGAAAGAAGGTATATTATTGCACCCCAAGGCGTAAAAGCTGGGGATCAAGTAATGTCTGGTCCAGAATCACCCATTAAACCAGGCAATTGCTTGCCGTTAACCAACATACCAGTCGGTTCGACGGTACATTGTATAGAATTAAGCGTGGGCAAAGGTGCCCAGTTGGCTCGTAGCGCGGGCGCTGCCGTGCAAATCGTTGCCAAAGAAGGTGTTTATGTAACTATACGTTTACGCTCAGGCGAAACTCGTAAAGTTTTAGCAGATTGCCGTGCGGTAATCGGTGAAGTAAGTAATGCAGAAAACAATCTTCGTTCCTACGGAAACGCAGGGGCCAAGAGAAGACGCGGTATTAGGCCTACCGTACGTGGTACAGCGATGAACCCAATCGATCACCCGCATGGTGGTGGTGAAGGGCGTACCAAGGGTGGACGTCATCCTGTTAGTCCATGGGGTACCCCGACTAAAGGCTATAAGACTCGTAATAATAAACGTACAGATCGTTTTATTACTCAGCGTCGTAAGAAAGATAAGTAAAGCTGTATAAACTCTGCATAACGGAATACGTAAGAGCAGAGTTGCCGTTTTGACCCCTGTAGGGGGAAGGATCTTATAAAAGATAACATGCCTACTGGGTATGTTCGTTAGGATAAAGAGAGGTGCTAACGTGGGACGTTCATTGAAAAAAGGCCCGTTTGTTGACGGCCACTTGATAAAGAAAGTGGAAAAAGCAGTATCAAGCAACGATAGAAAGCCTATAAAAACATGGTCTCGTCGTTCTATGGTTTTGCCAGAAATGATTGGTCTAACCATTGCTGTACATAACGGCAAGTTACACGTGCCTATTTTTATTACTGAGAATATGGTTGGCCACCGTTTAGGTGAATTCGCACTGACACGCACTTTTCGCGCTCACTCCGGTGAAAAGAAAGCCAAAGACGAGAAATAAAGAGGAATAATTTATGGTAAAAGCCGTCGCTAAATTAATGCATACCAGGTTATCACCTCAAAAGTGCCGCCTTGTGTGTGATGTGGTTAGAGGCATGCCTGTTGATAGGGCTCTCAATACTTTACGTTTTAGTAATAAGAAAGCTGCTGAAGTTGTTAAAAAGGTGTTGGAATCTGCTATTGCCAACGCTGAACACAATGAAGGCGCTGACATTGATGAATTAAAAGTGTCAACAATTTATGCGGATGAAGGTCCAAAATTTAGACGTATCCAAGCTCGTGCCAAAGGCCGTGCTACACGTCTTTCTAAGCCGACATGTCATATTACTGTTGTCGTTTCGGATGAGATGAGGAGCAAATAATGGGACAAAAAGTTAATCCCCATGGTATACGTCTTGGTATCGTAAAAGACTGGTCAGCACGTTGGTATGCCGCTTCTAAAGATTTTGCGGATACCTTATGTTCAGATTTGAAAGTGCGCGATTTTTTACGCAGCCGTTTGGCTCAAGCCGGTATTAGCCGCATTCAAATTGATCGTCCAGCGCGCAACGCTAGAATTACAGTTTATGCAGCTCGTCCAGGCACTATTATTGGTAAGAGCGGCAAATAAATTTAAACCTTACTTGACGAAGTATAAAAAATTATTAAAGTACCGGTACACGTTAGTATTGAAGAAGTCCGTAAACCTGAAATCGACGCTACTTTAGTGGCTGAATCGATTGCTCAACAGATTGAAAGACGTGTCATGTT
>CAZXFO010000238.1:0-2615 GCA_964639745.1 uncultured Coxiellaceae bacterium
TTCTGAAAGCTCAGCTCAGCTAAAAGAGCATCTACAAATTTCATTTTCAAACTATCGTGAACGTAATGATCAACACCAAATAGAGGCCTTAAAACTTTTACAAGAAACTCTACAAAAAGGTTTTACTGAGACACGCCTACAAGTTAAAGAAGCTCTTAATGATTACTCTCAAGAAGTAAATAGACGAGTTGAAGCTCTAACATTAACGACCGATAACCGCTTAAAAGAAATTAATCAGCAAGTCGAAAAAAGATTATCAGATGGCTTTCAAAAAACGAATGAAACCTTCAATGACATCATTAAACGGTTAGCACTAATTGATGCAGCTCAAAAACAAATCTCAGAGCTTTCAACCAACGTTGTCAGCCTACAAGAAGTATTAACTGATAAAAGGTCACGCGGCACATTTGGTGAAGTTCAATTAAGCGCCCTAATTCGTAACGTACTTCCTGAACAGCATTTCTCACTACAGCACCAACTAAGCACTAATAAGCGGCCTGATTGCATGCTTTTTTTACCTGAGCCTTCGGGCAATATAGCTATTGATGCTAAATTTCCTTTAGAGAATTTCAGATTATTAATAGAAAGCTCATTAGTGGACAGTGAAAGAAAAGCTGTTGAGCAGCAATTTCGGCAAGATATTAAAAAACACATTCAAGACATTGCTGAAAAATATATTATTCCAGGTGAGACAGCTGATGGAGCCATTATGTTCATCCCTGCAGAAGCCATCTTTGCAGAAATACATGCCCGCTATCCAGATCTTGTTGAAACAGCTCACAGGTCAAAAGTATGGTTGGTCTCACCGACAACCTTGATGGCCGTCTTAACAACAGCAAGGGCGGTATTAAAGGATGCAGCGACTCGTAAACAGCTTCATATCATCCAGGAGCATCTAAGATTGCTTTCAAAAGATTTCCAGCGTTTTCAAGACCGCATGGACAATCTTGCCAAACATATTGAGCAGGCGCATACAGATGTTAGCCAAGTACATATGTCCGCGAAAAAAATTACGCAACGTTTCACTGCTATCGAGCAGGTGGAAGTAGAAGACCAAGCAAAATTATTAATAGAAGATGAATCAACTTAGATTATCGATCTTTTTCACCAGCTTTGGTACTTAAGCGCATAACGAGCAAAGTTAACTCGACATCGCTTTTAATCCCGAGCTTTTCAAAGATGCGATAGCGGTAGCTATTGATAGTTTTAGGGCTTACATAAAGCTTTTCTGCGATTTGCTGTGCTGACTGCCCTTGGCTAATCATCATCGTTACTTGCAGCTCACGTTCAGATAAAACATCTAGCGGTGATTTTTCTTCCGGTGAAAAACGCTTAAGAGCGATTTGTTGTGCAATCTCAGGACTAATGTAACGATCACCAGCATAAAGCATACGTATAGCTTTAATCATTTCTTCAGCACTACACCCTTTCGTAATATAGCCTGCAGCACCTGCTTTTAAAAAACTAGAAGGATAAGGCTCTTCTTCACATACAGTAAGAGCAAGAATTTTTACCATGGGATTGTGACGGACAATTTTTCGAGTAGCTTCGAGCCCGCCGATACCTGGCATCTGAACATCCATAATGATGACATCGGGAGATAACTCTTTCATAAGCTTGATAGCTTCTTCGCCGGTGCCGGCTTCACCAACGACTTTAATTCCGTTAGCATCTTGCAGTAGGCGCTTAACACCCAACCGGACTAAATCATGATCGTCAACCAAAAGAACTTTGATCACTAGAATCTCCAACACGGTTTGCTTTTATGGCGGAGAGAGAGGGATTCGAACCCCCGGAGCCCGCAAGGACTCAACGGTTTTCAAGACCGCCGCTTTCGACCGCTCAGCCATCTCTCCATCCTGCCCAAAGACACTTACCTTGTTTTACCATCTTTTGCAAGTAGTCTTCATGTAATTGCTCTTCTTCAGGCGTAGCTTTTATCACAATTTTGTTTCGCAGTGTATTAATTTTAGAAATAAATTTTTGAGCAACGGCATGGGTTGTTTTATCCAATTCATCGAGAAGACTTCTTTGGCCTTCTGTCATTGCCAAATAAACTTGCGCTAGTAAATAGGAATCCAATAATGCGCCGTGAAATTCGCGGTGTTTATTATCAACGCTATATCTTTTACATAAAGCATCTAAGCTATTACGCATACCCGCATGCATTTTACGAGCCAGCGCTAATGTGTCAAATATTCGACAGTACTCTGTTAAAGGTAGCCAATTTTGCTTGGTTAATTGCAATTCATAATTCAAAAATCCGACATCAAAAGGGGCATTGTGAATAATGAGTTCGGCACCTTGAACAAAATCTATAAAATCTTTAGCGACATCAGCAAATAAAGGTTTATCTTGAAGAAACTCACTGGTGATACCATGAACTGCTTGAGCTCCCGCCTCTATTTCACGTTCAGGATTAATATAACAATGAAAACGATTATTCGTAATTCGACGGTTAACTAATTCAACACAACCTATTTCTATGATGCGATGGCCTTGTTCATGCTGAAGGCAGCGAAGCCCACGTTCAGCCGGTCGAGGAAGCTGACGAAATAGAGCAGCATGACGAAGGGCAGAATCCTCGCCTGCAGCTTCCGCGTTACGCGGGCTTC
>CAZXFO010000239.1:0-8992 GCA_964639745.1 uncultured Coxiellaceae bacterium
TAAAGAGTCAGAAGTTGAACCGAAACTAATCTCAGATTCAGGCAAGTCTGTACACCAGCAAGATCTCACAGTATCCTAAGCAATCAGAAGGCAAGCGGGCTCAAACCTAGCCTTCATTATCCTGTATAGGACTATTAAGAATTAGGAGAAATCTTGCGATGCGCCGCATTATTATGTTTTTAGCTTTGTTAGTGCTGCCTTTTCAGGCTGCGTTAGCGTTAATTAGCATGGAGTTAACCCAAGGGGTATCAGGGGCCGTTCCTATCGCTATTGTGCCTTTTGCTGGCTCAAATACAGCTCCCCAAAACATTTCAGAAATTATTAATAATGACTTGGCACACAGTGGCCGCTTCAAGGTCTATAATCAAAGCGCGCTCAGCATGCAGCCCAGTGATGCAAGCCAAGTATCTTTCCCTTACTTTCAACGTTTAGGAACCGATAACATCGTCGTTGGCACGGTAAAATCTCTAGGCCGTGATCAGTACGAAGTAAATTTTCAGTTATTGGATGCCTATAAAAGTAAACTAGCGGAAAAGGGCAAATCATCGTCAGGATCACAAACTATTGTGCTAAGTAAAAAATTTGTGGTGCCTGGTAAGCAGCTCCGCCAAGTTGCGCACCATATTAGCGATCTTATTTATGAAAGAATTATTGGCATGCGTGGGGTATTCTCAACACACTTAGCCTATGTAGTTATTAAAAGAATGCCAGGTGCGCCAACCCGTTATACCTTAGAGGTGGCAGACCAAGATGGGTACAATCCACGAGTCTTGCTTACTTCAACCGATCCGATAATGTCACCTTCTTGGGCTCCTAATGGACATAAGATTGCCTATGTCTCATTTGAGAAAAGAAGGGCTGCAATCTACATTCAAGATATTATCAGCGGTAGCCGGCAATTAGTCAGTGAATTGCCTGGTATTAATGGTGCTCCTGCTTGGTCTCCCGATGGTGGTAAGCTAGCATTGGTTTTATCTAAAGGTGAATCCCCAAATATTTATGTATTAAATCTAAGTAGTCATCAATTGAGCCAAATAACCAGTGATTATTACATTAATACGGAACCAGCCTGGTCTCCTGATGGTAAATACTTAATTTTCACTTCAACACGCAGTGGCGGGCCGCAAATTTATCAATATAATTTTGCAACTCATGCTATTTCGCGTTTAACTTATGATGGCAAATATAATGCGCGTGGCTGGATTACAGCTGACGGTAACCGCTTAGTCACTATCCATAAAGATGGCGATGCATATAACATAGCTATCTTTGATTTAAATAACGGTAGCATGAAGCTATTAACGCCTCCTGGCACTCATGACAGTAGCTCCCCTAGCGTTGCTCCTAACGGCAGCATGGTGTTATATGATACGGTTTACCAAGGCCGCAATATGCTGGCTATGGTTTCAACCGATGGCAGAGTGCAGATACGTTTACCAGCAAGGGATGGTGAAGCCCAAGATCCAGCGTGGTCGCCGTATTTGTCTTGATGTTAATAAGTTTCGCAGTATACTGATACAACTTAACAAGAAGAAAGTAAGGAGAGAGCAATGCAAATTAAACAATTTTTAAGGATTATATTAGTGGCTGGTAGCATAAGCTTGCTGGCTTCTTGTGCCGCTTGGAAATCAGGGCAAGACGGTAGTGCTATAGTTGATGGCAATACTGAAGCTCAGCCTTCCGGTCTGGGAGAAGACTCTTCTTTAGCCGCTAACCGTGACCAAGACTTAACAAAACGTACTTATTATTTTGATTACGACAGCAGCCAAGTCCGTAGCGATGATGTTCCTGCTATTGAAGCTAACGCTGATTATCTAGTCAATCACCCTAATGCTAAAGTGTTAGTGGAAGGACATACTGACCCTCGTGGTAGCCGCGAATACAATATTGCGCTAGGCGAACGTCGCGCTAAAGCAGTAGCTGAAATTTTAAAAGAACGTGGTGTTAAGGCTTCACAAATTCGTTTAATCAGCTATGGTTCAGAAAAACTTGCTTCTAACGGCCATAATGAGTCAGATTACCAGCTCGACCGTCGTGATGTTTTAGTTTATCTGCAACAGTAATTTACTTCTGCATTAAAAGCCCTCTTTATGAGGGCTTTTTTTATTAAGCGATATCTTTCTGTATTATCAAATAGGTAGTCTTGGTTGTAAAAGTTCTCTTGAATCGTGTACCATAACTGCCATTGTTTTAATGACAGGCAGGAATAATTAATGAAAATTCGTCAACTTTGTTTAAGCGCCTTATTTTTACTTGCTACAGCAGCCTATGCAGAAAATGCTGCTCCCGTATATGATGTTGATAGCATGTCCACTGACGGTTCTGCTAATTTACAACAAGAAAGCATAGTTAAAATGACGCCTGGCTCGGCTATGATTAATTCTGCCTCAGCGACGAGAGAGCCCAGAGCAACTAAAGAACAAACAACACTCCAAGCCGAATTACAGAATCGCATTAACAATATGCAAGGAGAAATCCAAAATTTGCGTGGCCAAGTGGAAGAGCTTATGCATCAAGTTCAAGTCTTAAATAGCCAGCAAGAATTAATGCGTGGTGATGTCCAACCTAAGCAACATGCTAACAAAAATCCCGTCGAACCTTCTATAAGCCCTGTGCCTCGTGATCTGGATGAAGATGCTTCTGCCGTTCCTCCAAAGCAAACAGCTAAGACCAAGCCTCTTAGCGAAAAGAACAACACATCTGCACGTTTAGTAGCTGCTGCCAAACCCGTCGCTAAAAAAACGAATTCTCAGCCGAATGATGCAGAAGAGCAGGCGGCTTATCAAACAGCCTATAACTTTATCAAAGCCAAAAAATACGATGAAGCGATTGGCACTTTGCATAAAATGCTATTGAAATACCCCTCCGGTCAATTTGCTGCTAATGCGCATTATTGGTTAGGTGAGCTTTACAGTTTAACGGGTGAAAACACTCAAGCTGCTTCAGAATTTAATACGGTTATTAAAAGCTTCCCTACTAGCACCAAAGTAGCGGATTCTGAATTGAAGCTAGGGCTTATTTATGCCTCCCAGCTCAAATGGCCGGAAGCAAAAACTACCTTCAAGAAGGTGGTCGCCCAATATCCAGGTACAGCTACGGCCCAATTGGCCAACGAACAGCTCAAGTTATTAAAGCAAGCTGGCCATTAATTCATCTTCTGCCGGCTCATTGCGGGTCGGCAGCCTTATTGTCTGTATAAAAAAGATGCAGATTTTGATTTTATAAAAAACCACCAGAAACACCAATTTAAGATTGATAATTTTTTTATAGATCAGTAATATTGGCAGCTTCTGGGCCGTTAGCTCAGCCGGTAGAGCAGCTGGCTTTTAACCAGTTGGTCCTGCGTTCGAGTCGCAGACGGCCCATTTATTTTCACCCTTGATGTTTATCCGACTTATCCCCATGTTAAAATGTAATCTTGCATGAGGGAAAAGCTGTTATGAGAATGGATAAGCTGACTAGTCAATTCCAATCTGCTCTTTCTGACGCCCAGTCTCTTGCCTTAGGCCGAGACAGCGCCTTTATTGAGCCTATGCATGTGATGAAGGCTCTTTTAGATCAGGAAGGCGGCACCACTACCCATATCCTCAGCAAAGCAAACGTTAATTTGACTAACCTCAAAGCCCAAGTGGATGCAGCTATAAGTCGCATGCCACAAGTCGAAGGGACGGGAGGCGAGCTGCATATCTCTAATGAGCTAAGCCGCATATTGAATATGATGGATAAGCTCGCTCAAAAGCGTAAAGACGAATACATTTCAAGCGATTTATTTTTATTGGCTGCAGTGCAAGATACAGGCAGCTTAGGGGAAATGTTGCGTAAACTGGGAGCAACGCCTCAGGCTATCGAGAAAGCTATTGATGAAGAGCGAGGGGGGCAACGCGTGAACGATCCAAATGCAGAGGAACAGCGTCGAGCTTTAGAAAAATATACGGTAGATCTCACTGCTCTCGCTGAGCAGGGCAAGCTAGACCCCGTGATTGGTCGCGATTCAGAAATTCGTCGCACTATTCAAGTTTTGTTACGTCGCACCAAAAATAATCCAGTGTTAATAGGTGAACCGGGTGTTGGTAAAACAGCGATAGTGGAAGGTTTGGCACAGCGTATTGTTAATGGTGAGGTGCCTGAGGGGTTGCTTAATAAAAAATTATTGTCATTAGATTTAGGTGCATTAATTGCTGGAGCTAAATTTCGTGGTGAGTTTGAAGAACGTCTCAAAGCCGTATTAAAGGATTTATCTAAACAAGCAGGGCAGGTCATTTTATTTATTGATGAGCTGCATAACGTTGTGGGTGCTGGAAAAGCTGAAGGTTCTATGGACGCTGGCAATATGTTAAAGCCAGCTTTAGCGCGTGGGGAGCTGCGTTGTGTTGGTGCCACTACTTTAGACGAATATCGCAAATATATAGAAAAAGACGCAGCATTAGAAAGGCGTTTTCAACGTGTATTGGTTGAAGAGCCTTCTGTCGAAGACACCATTGCTATTTTGCGTGGCTTAAAAGAGCGTTATGAGTTGCACCATGGCGTTGAAATTGCCGATTCTGCATTTGTAGCTGCAGCCACATTATCGCATCGTTATATTACCGATAGAAATTTACCGGATAAGGCCATCGATTTAATTGATGAGGCGGCAAGCCATATCCGTATGGAAATTGATTCTAAGCCAGAAGAATTAGATAAGTTAGATCGTAGACTTATTCAATTAAAAATTGAACGTGAAGCTTTACGTAAAGAGAATGATGAAGCTTCAAAGAAACGCTTGGAAAAGCTAGAAGGCGAAATAAAAGAGCTAGAAAAAGAAAGTAAAGAATTAGAAAAAATCTGGCAAGCAGAAAAAGCAAGCCTGCAAAGCTCTCAGGAAATTAAAGAGAAGTTAGAGAAAGCACGCTTAGAATTAGAAGCTGCTCGCCGGTCATCTGATTTAACGCGAATGGCAGAATTGCAATATGGGCGAATACCCGAATTAGAAAAGCAGTTAGAGCAATCTCTCAATGCGCCTAAAAAAGGTACTCATTTACTACGCAATAAAGTTACTGCTGAAGAAATTGCAGAAGTGGTATCTAAGTGGACACATATCCCTGTTTCTAAAATGTTAGAAAGTGAAAAAGAGAAGCTTTTACAAATGGAAGAAGCTTTGCACAAACGTATTATCGATCAAGATCAAGCGGTGAATGCTGTAGCTAACGCCATTAGACGTTCTCGCGCAGGCCTTTCAGACCCTAATCGTCCAATTGGTTCTTTCATGTTTTTAGGCCCCACAGGGGTCGGTAAAACCGAACTTTGCAAGGCATTAGCTTCATTTATGTTTGATACCGAAGAAGCTATGATTCGTATAGACATGTCTGAATTTATGGAAAAACACGCAGTTGCTCGTTTGGTTGGAGCTCCTCCCGGCTATGTGGGTTACGAAGAGGGCGGTTACTTAACGGAGCTTGTGCGCCGTCGTCCTTATTCTGTGATCTTGTTAGATGAAATTGAAAAAGCACATCCAGACGTTTTTAATATTTTATTGCAGGTATTAGATGATGGCCGTTTAACAGATAGCCACGGACGCACGGTTGATTTTCGTAATACTGTAATTGTCATGACTTCAAATTTAGGTTCAGATCGGATTCAGCAATATGCTAATGCTGATTATGCTGAGATGCGTAAAGCAGTCTTAGATGTGGTAAGTAAGCATTTTCGTCCCGAGTTTTTAAATCGTGTAGATGAGATTGTGGTTTTCCATCCTTTAGATGAGAAGCAAATTAAATTGATTGCTAATATCCAAATTCAGCGCTTAAGTAAACGTTTAGCTGAAAAGGATTTTAATTTGCATGTCACTCCTGCTGCATTGGACTATTTAGCTGCGACTGGTTATGATCCTGTATATGGCGCACGCCCCTTAAAACGAGCTATACAACAATATATTGAAAACCCCTTGGCCCAAGAAATTCTGTCAGGGAAGTTTTTACCCGGTGACACCATAGTAGTCGCCGAGAAAGCTAATCGACTAACGTTTTCGAAAGAGGCTAAAACTAATCATATAAGGACGTAATCATGTATAAACATATCTTACTAGCTACTGATTTAGGTGATGATGCAGATTACATTTTAGATAAAGTTCGCCAAGTGCGCGGATACACTGGGGCAAAGCTTAGCATTATTCATGTTGTAGAGCCGTTGCCAGGTTATAGTTATGCCTATTTAGGCATAGAAGATATTGAAGAGCAGTTAATTACGGAGGCGCGAACTGCTTTAGCTGCGCTTGGTGAAAAGCTTAATGTTAACAAAGACGATTTATGGATTGAAATTGGCCCTGCCAAAACCAAGATTTTAAAAGTTGCTGATGAAATTAATGCCGATTTAATTATTTGCGGTAGTCATGGTCGTCATGGACTTTCTTTATTGCTAGGCTCCACAGCAAATGCTATTTTACACGGTGCAAAATGTGATGTTTTAACTGTACGTTTGCCAGATGACGGATAATTAATGGAATATAAAGATTATTATAAGATCTTAGGTGTTGAACGTAAGGCCTCAGAAGATGAAATAAAAAAATCTTATCGCAAACTCGCGCGTAAATATCACCCTGATGTTAGCAAAGAGCCCCATGCTGAAGAACGTTTCAAAGAAATTCAAGAAGCTTACGAAGTATTGAAAGATTCCAAAAAGCGCAGTGCCTATGATCAGCTCGGTGCTAATTGGAAAAGTGGTCAAGACTTTCGCCCGCCACCAGGGTGGCAGCCGTTTGGTGGGTTTGAAGAAGCTTTTGGTGGCGGTGGTGGTGACGACATGGGTGGCTTTAGTGATTTCTTTTCCATGTTGTTTGGCCGCAGTGCTCGTGGCGGTGCTGGGGGTTTTCAGCAACGTCATTATCAACATAATGGCGGTTTTGGTGGCTTTCAAGAACAACCTCGCGGCCAAGATCAGCGTGCCAAGATGCAAATCACCCTTGAAGAAGCTTATCAGGGTGGATCTAAAACAATTCAGTTGCAGATTCCTAATACCGGGCCAGATGGGCGAATTCAATATGTGCCGCGTACTCTAAAAGTTAATATTCCGAAAGGTGTGGTGTCTGGTCAACAATTGAGATTAACGGGGCAAGGTACAAATGGCGGTGACCTCTATTTGGAGATTGAAATTCTCCCGCATCGTTTATTTACCCTGCAAGGCTATGATATTTTGCTGACCTTGCCGATCACACCTTGGGAAGCTGCTTTAGGCGCCAAGATAGCTGTACCAACTCTGGGTGGCCAGGTTGAGCTTAAAATTGCAGCAGGTTCACAAGGCGGTCAGAAGTTACGCCTTAAGGGACGAGGATTGCCTGGCAAGCAAACTGGCGATCAATATGTCATTCTACAAATTCAAACACCTCCAGCAACAACCGATGCACAACGCAGTTTATATGAGCAAATGGCAAAAGAAATGCCCTTCAATCCGCGTAGCAATTTTTAATACTGGTTTAACCGGTAAATATTAAAGATTAAATCGAGTTAAAAAAATAGAAAAAACCGGTAAGATGTCGGCATGAAAACATTAGCCGAACGCGTCAAATTAGCTCGAAAAACTCTTAAAAAGCAAACAGGTGGGCTTTATACCCAAACTTATGTGGCGAAAGCTGTTGGGCTTGAGCAGCAATCCTATGCAGACATTGAAACCGGTAAATCCAAACGGCCTCGAAACATTGAAAAACTAGCAGAAGTATTACAGACTACTCCTGCGTGGCTCCAATTTGGTATAGGAGCTTCACCAGCTTATTTACCCACAGATGTTATTCCTGCTGATCATATGCCAGTGCTGCCTATGGGCTTGGTGAAAGACTGGTTAAAAAACCGAGATTTAATCCCTCTGGTGCTTAAGGCTGAAATTAAATTCATAGGTAATCCATTGCGGGGTAATGGCAGTGAATTTGCTATTCGGTTAGATAATGATGCTATGACATCTCCTGTACCAGAAAAGATTTCGTTTCGTAAAGGCAGTGTAGTTATTGTCGACCTTGAAAAAACGCCAGCAGAAGGTGATTTTGTTATTGCATTGCAAGATGGTAACCAAACAATTTTCTCGCAATACATAAGCTACGCAGGCCAAGCTCTTTTGAAACCACTCAATCCGCAATACCCCACAATAACAGTAAATGAAAATATTAAAATTTATGGCGTGGCTGTTGTGAGTTTGGATTTTTTGAAACTATAGTCTAGATTCTTCTCTCTGTTCAGAATGACATGTGCTTCGTGGCATCAACATCCCGGTAGGGGGAAGAATCTCTAGATGTTCTATTAGCAGAAGGTCAGATCCTTTCCTTGTTTTTATTATCACAATGAAATGGAATATAGCGCTAGCTCAAGTAGTGTGCTCGAGGTGCTATGCGCTTGTTTCAGATAGAGGGGCTAGTGGTATTGTTTGTAATCTGCTCTTTTTCTTCCTGTGAATTAGTTTTATCTGCTTGTAGATTTTCAGCTGCTTGACCATTGCTTACATTCGCAGGTTGTTCTTTTTCTTCTATTAGGTGCGAGCCCTCAGGTTTTAAAGAGCGGTAAAAAGCCATTAATCTATCATGGTGTTTGAAAAAGCTCGGTCCAATGCGCTTTCTTTGTTCTGCTTTCATCTCTTGGCGATTAATAGTTGATATATGCTGTATATGTTTCAAGGCTATTGTCTTGACCGACAAAATATATTTGCTGTAAAGATCATTTAAGTTTCCTGAAGTTGCCTTCTCAGTATTTTCCAGGGATGTGATCTTTTTTGTAAATAACTCGTTTTCGATGGTGGCAATATAATCTTCGTCACCTCTGACTAATTTATTAAGAAAAACCGCGGGCTTATTACCGCTTTCATCAAGAATTTCTCTACATTCAATTGCAGTAAGCGCATCTTCTAAATCTTGTGCTTGAGAAGAGTCTGGATAGAGGTCAAGTAACTCTTTAGTGAGCTGAGTTATTGTAAGTATAATAGGCCTCATATCTGCTATAGTTATTCCTTCTTCAAGCAGTTTTTGTTCATAAGCCATTTT
>CAZXFO010000240.1:0-9085 GCA_964639745.1 uncultured Coxiellaceae bacterium
TTCAGAGGGGGGTAATAGTTTATTAAGAAAAGAATTGGATACCATGATGCTCGCTTTTTCGTTAGCATTAGGCGCATCCTCGTTACATATTTTGTGTAAAGCTCTGTGTAATGGCCGGTGATTATCTCTATAGCTAAAGCCAAAAATTAACTCTGCTGTAGCATCTTTAGCAAAAGTGAGCGCATCAATTTTAATGTCATCGTAAATATCATCTGCTCGGCTATCCCTATCTAGGTTGTTTTCTAATAGAATCCGAATGGCAGGAACATCAAGCTTTTCAGGGGGAAGGCGAAATGCATATTTTTTATAATCCTTGGGGTCGATATCAGTGTTAATTACTAATTTTTTTAGTATATGTTCTTTATCGGGGGTAGGCAGTTCCATAAGATGGGCATAGGAAACATAGATGTCATCTTCAAAGCGTTCTTGGCCATTTTTAAATAATGCTAACATGTCATTAAAAACACTGAAAACCTCTTTGGGATTATTGATAGCATTACGTTTTGCGACAATTTTTTTCTTATCTTTTGGATTGAGATCTTTAAGGCTTAATCCCAGTTTTTCAAAGTAATCTTCTTTATGTAGCCTGTGAGTTTCACTATGTTCGATAATTCCATATTGCCGCTTGCTAACTTTTTTAAGTTGAGTTTGTTCTTGTTCGGTGAGATGGCTGGCTACTATTTCGTGAAGTTCTTTGTTAGTTTTTTTAGGCATGTTCCTCTCCTCGTATATAGTTTAAGTATAGACGAGGAAAATTAAAAGTTAACCCATTGATTAATATGAAAAACAGCAGTGCGAACCCTGATGCAGGTTCGCACGATGTCAATCTTAGAGTGAGAGATTAGGAAGAGCTGGTGTGGCTTCTGATGTACTTAAGCTAAAAGCTTTGTAAGCAAAAAACCCCATTGCGGCGATAGCTGCTCCGCCTAAACCTGCTTTGCATAACCAGTTGCTATGATGTTGCTGCTGATTGCCTGGCAAGTTTTGGTATTGTTTATAATGTTGTAATTTTTCTGTGGCGTATTGTTTAATAAGCTCATCTAGTGCCGCGGCGTATTCAGTTCGCGGGCCATGAATAACGTAGTTATTGGTATTGGTTGCACTACAACCTAGTTCTTTATAGCAATTCTCGCGATCAGCAGCAGCACGAATAAAAGCATGTGCTCCTTTATAGCTTGGAACGTTTGCTTTGATACCTTGTCTTGCTGCAGCAAAAAGATGTTTTAATAACGTCTTGCGATGTGGCTCATGTTTAACTACTTCATCATAAAGGTAGATGTCGGTTATGCCTGCTTTATTAACATGTATTAGTGCACTGATAGTGCCTACCAATCTATTGCTGCCATCTACCATAAATAAATTTAAGGTTCGGATACCTTGATGTTCCTTATTCATCGGAGTATTAAAGCGGCAGTATTTGTCAGCTAAAGCGCCCGTTAAATATTCCTGTTGTTTCTGGGGAGTAAAATCAGCGTACTGATTAAAAAAATCAACAAGCTCATTATAAATATCAAAGTTTTTCAGCTGTTGGTATTCTTGTAAACTTAAAACACGATACGGTAGCGCCGCTTCTTCTTTTACTTCTAAGGGGAAAGCTAAATCGCGAGGAAATTTTTGTATTTTATGTTTTTCAATTTGTTTTTCTTCTAATGCTAAACGCGCATTACCAACAATAAAGCGTTTAGTACCAAACAAATTAGCTAAATCGTAAGCCTTAGGATCATTAATCAGCATGGTGTTGTCAAATGTATTGAAATAGCAGCTTACCGAATTATCTCTAATGCTATGAAAAAATATGCCTGTACCATTGCGCTGAATTCTATAGTTTTGTATGACACGATTGAAATCAGCATGAGCTTTAGCGTTATCAAATTTATAAGCTAAGCCACCTTTATCATATTGAGTAATTTGGAAACCATTGGGCATGTCGCATCCTCCGTTAGGCTGAGTATTATGCATGTGGCACCAGGTGCGGTCAACTTGGCTTAATTTTATTACAATAAAATCAAAACGTTATATCATTAAGCTATGTTATGGCTATGCTGGTGATTTTATTGGCGGGGTTTCATTTTTGAGGTGCGGCTTTCTGTAGGTGAATCAGACATGTCAGTAGAAATTTTTCTTAACGTATCAGCGATGGCAGTATTTTCTTTTAACCAAAAGGTTCCACGATGTTTTGCGGTGGCTGCTAAGTAAAACAATCCTAATATAGAGATGCTGACTAATAGATTGGTAAATATTTTTGGAGTTTCTTGAAGATGGCTTAAGGGGGATGAATGAATACGGTCATTTATAAGGTTCTGTATATCATGTCGATATTTTTCATAATATGCTTTCCTTGCAGCTATAGGGTGAGAAAAATAATTTAGAGTTTTTGACTGCATATCTTGAGCTGTATCTCGTAATGCTAGAGCTTCTTTTTTGAGCCCTTTTTTTTCTAAGGATTTGGCTTGTACTTCAAGGGTAAAGATGTTTCTAAAATACTATCTTCCTGAGAATAAATTACCGATTTATCTTTAAATGCAATGATTAGGCCTGCCATAACATAACTAGTTTCGGGATGTTTTTTAGTGCGGCGAAATTCGTCGATAAGCTCATCAATAGCATTTATTCTTTCCTCAGATAAATACAAATTTTTAATGGATTCTTCCACTATATTATAGATAACGGGCATATACTCATCAGCTCCTATTGGTTTTCCAGGATGTAGATTGCAGGCTTCGCCCTCAGCGTGTTTAAACAAGCCTGCAGCGTTTTCATAAAGCATTTTTTTAGTGGTTTTATTCGGATTATACAAGTAAGAGCGCAACGACCAATTAAACTCATCACTAACTCTTTGTTTAGCAGGCATTTTGTCTGTCTCAATTGAATGGCTTATCTTGAGTATAGTCTAAGTTCTGACAAGCGGTTAGATATAGACTTGTTTGTGATTGTATCTATAATGCTACTTGCCAGGGGTGCCGAAAGGCTGAGAGGGCAAAATGCTCAACCCTTTGAACCTGATCTAAGTCATATTAGCGTAGGGAGGACGTATGGTTTGGCATGTTGTGGGTGAATTTTTTCTTAATGTATCAACAGTTATATATCTCTTTTGGCTAATACCGCAATTAGTCCTTAATTTCCGTGGGCATTCTGTAGCAGCAATCAGTCTTAGTATGCACGTTTGTTTATGCCTGGGTTATATCAGTGATTTTGCTTATGGATTCGGTTTGGGATTGCCATGGCAGTATAAGCTAGTAAGCATTTTGGGTTTCGTAATGATACTGGTGCAGCATAGCCAATTCATATTTTATAAAAGTTGGAGTAGTTGGCAGCGTTTAGGGTTTTACGCGCTGAGTATAATTCTGGTTACATTATGCGTAGCCGCTTTTTATTACAGTGTTATACGTCAATGTTCACCTGGTTTTTATAATGCGGTTGGTTTATTTTCTTTAGGTTGCTGGATGTTATACGCTTGGCCGCAAGTCATTAAAAATTTTTCTACGAGGACATCTAAAGGAATTAGTTTGTCCACAGTGGGGTTATCAATAATAATGAGTATTGGCGATTTGATCGCAGCTTACGCTTTAGATTGGCCTTGGCCCAGTAAGATTGGGGCGCTATTAGCTATCGTTCCAAAATTAATACTGTTGTGGCAATGCTTTTATTACAACTTAAGTCGTGAGGTGTTAAATGTCGCATAATGCTTGGCTTGTTATTGCCCACGGCGAGCCTGTGCCGGAAGAGATGCTTCTTAAGTTTGCCAAAGAAAAATCAATTATGGTTTTAGACGGTGCTTATAGTAGTAAGCTTGAGAAATTCTTTAAGCCTAATATTGTTCTCGGCGATTTTGATCACCCACATGAGATGCCAAGTGATAGCGCTATAAAGATTGTTCATGTTCCCGATCAAGATGCTACGGATTTGGAAAAAGGATTGCTGTATCTTGCTGAGCTAAAAGCCGAAGCTGTTACTCTGGTAAACGCAACTGGCTGGCGGCTTGATCATACGTTATATAATTTGCGTTTGTTAAAGCGATTTCATCGCCAATTTAAATCATTGAAGTTAATGACTGCCTTGGAACAAGTATTTTATGTCGAAAATACTCATATAGAGCTTACAGCTATGATGACTGAGCCTCTCGCATTATTGAGTTTTCCTCAAGCGGTGATAACCAGCAAAGGTTTGCAATATGATATGAATGCTTTAAAGCTGGAATTTGGCCTGCAAGAAAGCACTTCTAATCATTTATTAGCAGGAACAGCTCATATTGAAATTGATGGTGGGGCATTGTTATTGGTTAGCCATGGTACACAGGTGTTAATCAAGCCAAGGTGATGTCATAGTACCAGCCTGTGATCATAGCCTCAGCCTGTTATGTCCAGCATGTAATTCTAGTTTCAGCGTGTCATCCCAGCGAAAGCTGGGATCTTAAGGCTAGATTCAAGAGCAAGATTCTTGAGAGAAGAATACATAACGCTTATCTTTAAAATTGGGAGAGTAGTTAAGCACAGCTTACCAACGTGGACTTTGCAGGCTGTAAAATACCTTGCTCTTGTTCCCAATAAGAAGCGCCAGACTGACTAGGCCCATTATAAACTTGAATAGTGATGTTTTGGATTTGGTTTTGCAGTAATTCACTATTATCTAGAGTTAATTGTTGCAAAAACCAATAAGATAATTCTTCGATAGTTACATTAGAAATAGGCAATATAACAATATCACGTTTCAAAAATGGTATTTTCTCATTGTTAAAGTGAGCAATCCAGAATTCACCGGTATCTTCTATGCGTAGATACGGCGATTGGCTAGGCAGTAAAAAACGACGATCAAGCTGAGCGGCAAGTTCATTCAGCTTTTGCTTGTAGAGGCGATAATCAAAAGCCATGCCATTATGATGAATGAGTACTTCAAACTTAGCGCTTACGGAATAATTATGGCCGTGTAAATCTTCCCGCTCTGTCGGAGACAAAATGGTGAAGTGCCCTGCTGAAAATTGCAGCGCATCTTGGTGTAATTGTAGGATAGCTGATCTGCTCACAAGAATTACCTTCAAAACTGGCTTCAGATAATACAATAATTTGGTCTTTGAAGCCACGGCTTATAAGTTATTGTTTAAAAGCAAAAAGCAAGGCATGGCCAGCAGTTTAACTCATGCGAGGAAGTTTACTCTTGTGTTCTACAGCATCGGGCTGGTTTAGTTCATGGATATGGTTAATGTGAGTAACAAAAGCTTTTAAGAGATAATTTTTATACATATCTTCATTGTGGTCAGAGGGTAGCGAGAGACAAATCGGAATGCGAAAGAAAATCTCTTTAAAATGCTCTTGGAAAATCTGTAATGCCTGGGGCTGGGTCTCTAGAGCCCATGCCAAAATTGGTAAATTATAAGTCAGGTGGATTAAATCATCCTTGGCTAGGGGTTTGATGATTTGGCTAGCTAAATTACTTTCTCCCCCTTTTGACAAAAAATAGGCAGCTACGAGAAAAAGTGAAGCTTGGTTTTGGTATCCCTCGACGAAATGGGTCCATGCATTCTCAGGATTAAAAATATATTTTGCCACATCGAAAGATTGAGTAAATAGAGGATCTAAATCATTTTCACCAATAGGTGGGATAGTAGTAAGAAAGGCTGATTTCAATGTTGGGATTTCCATGATGCGGCTAAAGTTGTTAGTGATATGGTCTGTGGAATCTATTAGGGCACGGACAAAAGTCGTGATGTGATCTTTGTTTTGCTTTAGAAAATTTAAGCAAAGATCCATTTCATGTGGGTCTTGTAGGACGTTAGAGAAAAATGGAGCTAGATCTAATTTCGAGTCTTCTATGCTTGAGTTACTAGTGGCTTGAAATAAATGATTAAGACTTTCTGAGTTACTAGCGGCTTGAAATAAATGATTAAGACTTTCTGAGTTTAACTGAATTTTATCAGGGCCTCGTTCTGGAGAAGTGAGCCAAAGCGCAAAATGACGATAATGAATGACTTCATAGAACATCGTTCCTACAGAGAAATCATCTTTGGAAGCAAGTTCATTGGCATCTTTTAGCAGTTCATTGGCAAATTCTGAAGTCAATGGGATGTTTAGTAATGTGGCTAGTTCTGAAAGTATTTGCCCAGTCTTATCATCAAATTTATTGGCGCCAACGGACATAATAATCAATTTAAAAATATAGTCTCGATCAGCAATGGCTGTCACAAGAGGGGTTGAATAATATTTAAGTAATTGGGCTGCGAAATTTAGCTGTAGACAGCCTGCTGCAATAGATAGCACATCAGTTAATAATTGAGTCTTTTCAGCTTCATTTTCGGGTGTCTCATCCGCCCACTTTTTCGAATAGCGCTCAAACAAGAATTGAAAAGTTTCAAAAGATCCGCTGAATATGGTGTTGATCAGGTATTCTAACTTAATGGTGATGGCCGGATATTTATTCAAAAGCTCTTGGGTTATTTCTAATGAATATTTTTCAGATGAAGTGCAAAGATTTAAAAGAGACTCTAAATTTTCCGTGCTAAGCTCTACCTCTTCACCTTCTCTCTCACTTTTAAAATTTTGTGAAAATTGAGTTAATAAATAATGCACGGTATCACAGTTTTCATGTTTAGCTGCAGTAGATAATTGATCGTAATGAAGAGGTAGATCGGGGTATTTGCTCAATAGTAATTGGGTTAGTTCAAGAGAGTTATTTGGGGTTTTGACGCAGAGATCTAGACTTTCCTTTTTTAGATCGCTTTCAAGCTCCGGCATGAGAGGAAGTTCACTGAGCAACTGCCTAAAATCTTTTACGTTGCCTTCCTCAATGATATTTTTTAAGTGTTTATGAATATGCTCGCTTATTTTTTTCTGTGCACCAAGTGCGCTTGCCTGTTGCCAGGCGTAAGCGAAAAGCCCACCTGCAATTGCGGAATCTAGTAAATGAGAGTCTATCAAAATTTTATAATCATTGATTAGCTTTTTCGCAAAGTTTTGATGTCCTCCTTTAAGTAAGCCTGTGATGATGTAATAAATATCGGATGTGCTGTTCTTATTATGCTTATCTTCAGCTGGATGAGTTGGGATAAATTGAGAAATAAGTTTTTCATTGCCGCTTTCGCCTGCGGCTTCAAGGAGGTTGCCAAAGTTTTTTTCAACGTTTCTAAACTTGGGAGCCGGTAGCTGTGGGTTGTTGATAATAATGTTAATAAGCCCGACGTCATGACTTTTGATAATCTTTGCTAATAAGTCAGGTTCTATAGCGTCTGAGGGTGAGTGCTTAAGATGGAAGGCGATAAGATCGCGGTGTGTATGTATAAAATGAGGATTTTCCTTAATATTTTTTGTGATGTAATCATGAAGCGAAATGAGGTAGTCGTGTAAGTCTTCTTCTGAAGCTTCCGCAATAAGCCAGGAAAGTAAATCTGTATTCGGTAGCACCATTGATTGTTGTGCATAAATTTTTTTAGTTTCTTCATCGAGTTGTTTATAGTCTAGTTGTTCTGAATCTTTCTTGCTAAAAAAAAGCGGAGGGAAATTCGGTTCAAACTTAGCGATTAATGGAAGAAATAGGTTGGGTAATATTCGTGGGTCTTTTTGTTTAGCATTTTGTAAGCGTTTATAAACTTCCACAAGGTTTTTGCCTGAAGACGGCAAGTCTAGATCAAATTCTTGTTTGATTTTAAGTCTAGCCTCTTGCGGTTGCATGACAAAGTCATGCCAAGCATGATCTAAGGCGGCAACTCGATGCGCATCTTTGCCTAGAAATTCGGAATTTATTTTCGTGCGAATGACCTTAGGCAGTGCTTCTAAAAGGCTAAAGCCTAGCTTGCTTTCTGATTTTTCTTCTTTGGTTTCTTCTGATTTTGGACGGTCGCTTTTCATGGTGAATTCTCATTATGTTATTTAAAGTATAGAGTAAGCTCAGGTTTTTTCCTGGACCGTAACGGATTGATTAAATAAGCTTTATAGTTCGTGCCGTTTATCAAATAGAGAAAAGCCCCGTAGCGGATTATCCCACTGTTTTGTAAAGGCGACAGCCTTAACGGCAGTTCCCATCTCTGATGGTAGCATCAACAGTTTCATCGCTTGGTTTTGTTGATAGTGTTGCATGGAAAATGGCGGTGCTTCAGCAAATTGCGCAATACCAGTAGCCAGTAAAAATGCACTTTGCGTGGTATAGCCGCTTAATTGCAAGCGGGCATCTAAAGCATCTTCCACTAAGCTCGTAAAATCTACACTTGCTGTAATGTCTTGCAAGCCACAAAAAATGAAGGGGTCGTCATGGCAGCGATGCTGAAAATAACAACGGAGTGTTCCGTTTGATCGGTCATGATGATAAAACTCCTTGCGTGAATAGCCATAATCAAAAAAGATTATTACACCTTGATTAAGTGTATTCGCTAAGCTTGCTATCCAATGCGGGATTAATAAGTTAATTTCTGAATGATATCCATCAAGCAAATTAAATTCTTTAGCAATAGATTCAGCTTTATGTGCTAACTCAACAGTCAGAGGTTCTTTAGCTGTCCATGTGAAGTCATTGTCTTTTATAGCAACGCAGCGTTCTAAAACTTTTTTATCTTGAATCTGAAAGCAGTGGGTAGGTAAGGCGTCTAAAACTTCATTAGCAAAGATAATGCCGTGAAAAGCTTGGGGAAGTCTATCGAGCCAAACAATCTTAGAAAAATAATAAGGACATTCTGCTTTGAGTAATTCTTGTTGGCGTCGCCGTAATTCCGCACTGGTTTCTAAAATAAAGTAATGGGAAGGAAGATTTTTTAATTGGGCTAACTCGGTTATAACATCTTTAGCAAAAACGCCTGAGCCTGCACCCAATTCTAATATGTCGCCATTAGGTAAAGCTTGCAGGATATCAGCAAATTGATGGGCAACACACTTGCCGAATAAGGGGGAAATTTCAGGGGCAGTAATAAAATCGCCGCTTTTACCTAGCTTATGGCAACCAGCCGAATAATAGCCTAGACCGGGCGCATAAAGGCTTAATTCCATAAAACGTGCAAAAGAGATTAGCCCGCCAGCCTTTTGAATTTCCATTCGAATATGGTCTTTCACTGCCTCGCAATGGGCTTGCATATCTTGCGTTAGGGGTGGGAAGTGAATAGGCATCCAGA
>CAZXFO010000241.1:0-4902 GCA_964639745.1 uncultured Coxiellaceae bacterium
AAAAAGCATTGCCTGAAAAAGCAAATAAATTTATCCAAAACTTCCTGCATTAATTTATAATGGTCAGGGGTCGCAAGACCCCTGTTCTTTTCCAAAAGAGGTTCATTAGTTATGTTTCGTCTAATTACTGCTAATTTAAACGGTATTCGTTCTGCTGTTCGTAAAGGTTTTTATGAATGGGTTCTTGAACAAAATGCAGACGTGATCTGCCTGCAAGAATTAAAAGCTCAGGAGCTCGATTTGGCTCATGAGACTCTGCAGCTACCGGGTTATACGGGCTTTTACCATTGTGCTGTTAAAAAGGGTTACAGTGGGGTAGGTATTTTAACTCGCTATCAACCGCAAAATGTGATCAAGGGCTTGGGCTGGTCAACTGCTGATGAGGAAGGCCGTTATGTGCAGGTTGACTTCGGTAAGCTCAGTATTGTTTCTCTTTATTTACCCTCTGGAACCAGCGGTGAGATCCGCCAGAATATAAAATATGATTTTTTAAGCCGATTTGAAAAACATTTGCAGGAAAAATGCTTAGACCGTGAATTTATAATCTGTGGTGATTGGAATATTGCCCACACGAAGATGGATTTAAAGAATTGGCGAGGTAACCAAAAGAATTCTGGGTTTTTACCCGATGAGCGTGCTTGGATGGATAAATTATTTGGCTCTTGGGGCTTTGTGGATGCTTTTAGGGTTATTAATCAAGAGCCTGAGCAATATACCTGGTGGTCTCATCGAGGCCAGGCATGGGCAAAAAATGTCGGTTGGCGTATAGATTATCAAGTGGTTACTCCAGGGCTGAAGGATTTTGTGCGTAATGCTTTCATTTATAAGGAAAAACGTTTTTCAGATCACGCCCCGTTAGTGATGGACTACCATTTAGCTGAGTTCAGCCTATCTTAAGGTTCGTCGGTTACAATAATAACTAAAGGTATGAGGTTTGTATGGAAAATGAAATGGGTTATATCCTTGCTCGTGGGCCAGCAGGTTTGGAAGAGGTTCTAGCGACCTTGCTTGAGCAGTCTAAAACTAACCCAGAATTAAAGTCTAAAGCTCAATATGTGCTTTATGAATTAGGCAATCAAAAATCGATGATTAAAATTGACATGAGCGTTTGGCCCGTTGTGTTTTGGCATTATGATTTATTGGGTAGGCCGGCAACCAGTGCGGTGAAAGATATACTGTCTAAATTTGCTTGGGAAAAGTGTGGTGAGAAAGAGTGGTATTACAAAGAAAAAGGCAGCAGTAAGCCCCAAGATGAAGCGTATTTAGACTGGCGTAGCAACATTTTTGAAGGCAAGACTGGCACGGAGTAAGCTATAGTGAATATGGAGGTGAATTATGAGTATTTTGCATAAAGATAAAAGCAGGCCGCGCGGTTTCAATGACGTTTCTGGCGGTATGCATGTTCATCAGCATATGTTAGGCGGCGCTGGGGGGGGATCTGGATTCTTTCAGGAAAATCCCGTTCAACGTGCAATGAGGATTTTGAGCAAGCAAACAAGAGATAGTTTGCCGGGTGTTGAGTTAAAGGAGGACTTAGGGCTTGGTAAGCGGCCTAAATAGCTCCGAGTAATTTTAAGATATAAAACTTGAGTAAGTCTCGAAGAAGGCGCTCAAGTAACGAGGTGTGGTCATGGCGTTAAGCGAATCTCAACAGGTTCTGAACCAAAGCGAATTATTGGTTATCTTTGAAAATCCTGCATTGGCAGAAAAGCCTAATTTATTTGAACTTCAAACCATAGTGGCCAAAGTCTGTAGCGAAAATAATATTGTCTTAAATTCCCAGCAAGAATCCATACAGCAATTAATAACCATTATTAATAATGCCACAGATTACTACCTGGGGTTCCAAAAAGAAGTTGAAGCTTGGGCCAAGGTTTATAAACAAAAAGAAGCTGAGGCTGCACTAAGAAACCAGGCGCTATTCGCAGCGCAAGCGCGTGGTATTTATCGCGGATTGGCTGATAAGCAACTTCAAATGCAAGCGTGGTGTGAAGATATTGATTTTGAAAAAGCTTTACCGACAATCCACGCGGAAAAAATAACCAGTAGTGGTACTTATATTGTTAAACCAAAAGATTTATCTAGCGCTGAGTCATTGAGTGACACTATTAGCACAGTTTTGAAAAATAATTTGCATGGTAATATTAAGCTATTAATTCCAGTTGCTTATGCCGGCCACTGGCGTTTAGCAAAAATTGAGTTGAAGCCTGGCAAAATTTCAGCAGCTAGCCTATGGGATTCATTCCGTAATGATAATTTAAGTTCTCATCAAGCATTTATTAATATGCAACAAGCTTTAAATAACGCTCAGCCAGAATCATTTGTGCCCGTAACGCCTGACCCCCGTGGTATTCAGGAAAATAGCTGGAGTTGTGGGGATTACGTTATGCAGGAATGTTGTCGGGAGCTTACAATTCAGAATGCTCTGAATCGCGCTAAAGAGCCACAAGAGTTGCGTTTGGCCTTAGTTCAGCAGATTAAAAGAAACAACCCCGAGTTACGGCAGGTTCTAGTTAGTGCGCGCGATCAGGGTTTGTTTGCCCACCTAGAAAAGAATACAGAAGCTCAGCTAGAATTTGATGAAAAAATGGCTCATACATTAAATGACCTATATCGAGATAATCCTGATGAAATGGATGAGGATAAGCTCGTTCAACAAGCTCGTGACAAAACGTATGAGGTACTTAAGCTTAGAGGGAAATCCTAAAGGATAATGAGCTGCGCTTTAATATTAACCTCCCAAAGCTATACTACTTGTTATTTGCCCGCTAAACAATTTAAGATTGTCTTAATGTTTATCAGTTATGATGAAACTTTGAAATAAGATTAAAGGACTGAGGTTGTTGAAAATTTAGATTTTATTTTAAAATCAAGCCTCGAAAGGAGAGATTTAGATGCTAAGTCAGTCCCAAAATAATATTAACCAGCTTGAATTATTACAAATCATCGAAAATTCAGTTTCAGAGAATAAGGCTAATTTCTCTGAAGAGCGTATGAAAATAATTCTCGATGTTTGTAACGAACATGAAATTGTCTTGAACGTCCAGCAAGAATCCATCTCACAATTAAGAGAGATTATTAATGAAGCTACAAATGATTTAGAAGCTTTCAAGGAAAAAATTAAAGCATGGGTTTCGACCTATAAGGAGATGGAAGAAGAAGCCGGACAACTAAACCGTAGTCTTTTTGCAACGCAAACTCGGGGTATCTATCGTGGGTTGCGTAGTGATGGAAGATTTAATCCGCAAGCATGGTGTGAAGATCTTGACTTTGAAAAAGCTTTAGCGACCGTTTCAGCTGAAGAAATAACTAATAATGGTACTTATATTGTTAAGCCAAAAGATTTATCTAGCTCTGAATATCTATATAACACGCTTCGTGTAGTATTAGACAGAAACCTGCAAGCGGATATTAAATTATTAATACCTGTTCGTCACGCCGGTCATTGGCGTTTGGCTAAAATTGATCTGCAACAAGGCAGGGTTACTAGAGCCATATTATGGGATTCACTGAACAATAATGCATTACAACAGCATGATGCTTTCATTAATATGCAGAAGGCATTGAATGATGCTCAGCCAGAGAACGCTGTCACTGTAGAAGCGGATGCTCGTGGTATTCAGCGCAACGGTTGGAGTTGTGGTGATTATGTAATGCAGAAGTGCTGTCGAGAGCTTGATATTAAAAACGATCTGACTCAAGCAGCGGGGCCTGAAGATTTGCGTGAAGCTTTGATTCAGCGGATTAGGATTCGGATAAAGGATGAAGAATTTGCCGACATAAATGCTAGGCTTAATGAGAGTAATGCAGCGGAGAATAATTTAAAATCACCGACATATATAGCCAAACGTAATTTAAATACTGCAATAAATTCCTTAGGTTTGCATCTTTTTATAGAAGATACTGAAATGAATTGGACTCAAAAAAAATACTTGATGCGAGAAGTTAATGGATTAGTTAATGGCTTATTATCTGGCAATTCAGAACAAGCAGAGCAGGCAACTATTGTATTTGCTCAAAATACTAGCCGTTATCGTAGTAGTGAACGTTGGAAGGTAATATTGGGTGCTGTTATAGGCGCTGCTATTGGTTTTATTATAGGTGCTATGTTAGGCGTTATGACAGGTCCTTTGGCTGCTGTAACAGCTATAGCGGCGGGTGCTCAAGGAGCCATTATTGGTGCTTCTTTGCTAACGGCGGGTGGTGCATATGCGGGCTATAAGTGCGGTTTTTGGGCAACATCAAAAGAAGCTCAGGATCTGAGGCAAGATCTTGCAAATATAAATCATGCAGCGCAATCAATCGTTAAAACGATAGCTCCAGCAGCTTAGCATTTAATCCTAACTGGCTAAAAAATTAATCTGCAGCTAAAACTGTCTTCTGTTTTTGAAACAATTCTTGTATCCCTTGTCGTGCGAGCTTTAGCATGGCGTTTAATTCTTCATCACTAAAGCTATTGGTCTCTGCTGTGCCTTGTATTTCAATGAATTGACCGTTGTCTGTCATTACTACATTCATATCGGTCTCTGCTTTAGAGTCTTCCGGATAATCTAAATCCAGAATAGGTTCGCCTTGATAAATACCTACTGACACTGAAGCTACAAAATGCTTAATAGGATCTATAGCAATTTTCTTCGCATCTTGCATTTTACGAATAGCGTCAATTACTGCTACACAGCCACCTGTGATTGAAGCAGTGCGTGTACCACCATCTGCCTGGATAACATCGCAATCTACTACGATGGTGTATTCTCCTAATAGCTCTAAGTTAACAACGGTTCGCAAGGAGCGCCCAATTAAACGCTGAATTTCTTGTGTACGACCTGCTTGTTTGCCTTTGCTAGCTTCTCTTGCCATACGATCATGTGTAGAGCGTGGTAACATGCCGTATTCTGCAGTAAT
>CAZXFO010000242.1:0-2155 GCA_964639745.1 uncultured Coxiellaceae bacterium
GAATGTTCCAAAAAGGTTTTAATATTGTATTCGTAAAGCAATCACAAAATACAAAAGATATGGAAAAGGCACTACAAACAGACCTACAACTTGCAAACCAGTATTTGGTAGAATTAAAGCCAAACGTGACTACGACCGACAGAAAGAATGCTCCTGCCTCAGAGGCTACGGTTGTAAAATATCTCAATGGTCTTGGTCAGGATTTAGATGTTGCTATGACACTCTTAACATATTTCCGTAAAAGAATAGAAGATAGGAGAAAAATTTTAGTCAACTAACCCGCAAAGTTAAACAATTGTTTGAAATGTCAAAATAATTTCTAATCACCTAAAAACTGTAAACAATGACAACGAAAAAGAAAGCATCCATTAAAAAGAAAGACAACCCTATTAAAAGGGTAATTGATGCTGACAATCAAAAGATTTTAGAAATATTCAACCCTAAACTTGTTGATACTTCCAGTATGGTTGCTAAATATGAAGCAATGGGGAAGTGGAATGACGTTGGTGTTGACGTTGATGGTGATATAATTCTTTGGGAGGAATAGGCATGAGAGATTTTCAAAGAAATGATGAGTCTATTAAACTGGTAAGATTGACAGAGGAATTTTGGGACTTACGCAAAGGGTTAGATTTTGGTTGTTATAATGATCTTCAAAAGAAAAGACAGATTGAAAAATTAAAAAAAATTGTTGAAAAAATAAAATTACTTAATTGGGAACAAGAATTTGAAATATTAGAACAAATATATTTTACCTCAAAAACATAAGCCCGTTTACAGTCCCCGACCCCATCGTGCTAAGGGGACTATTTAAAAAAGTTGATATGTCAAAAATTATCTGGATACCGGAAAAAGAAGCTGCCGCAATGATCAATAAGGCGCCGAGAACATTAAGACGCAAGGTTGCCAATGCTGAAATCACGGTTGCCCGTACCACTATCGGAGGCAAAAAATATCTATACTCTAAAAACGACCTCGAAAAAGCATTAATGGAAAATTCAACCGCTGTAAGAAATGTTTAGTGCTAAAATATATATGTCAATCGTAGGCCAGTGGGCTATCGCCAGGGGAATGAAATTTTTCACGATGAGAGAGCAACGAATCGCATTAATAAGTTATGAACGTTATGCTGCCATTAAAAACTAATAAAAAGATTGCGGTAAGCAATGGCTCGGTTAGCATTGGTGCGGCAGGGTGCGATATGGTCTTGTTGGGTTCGGTCTGATAAGGCGTGTTAAGGTACGGCATGGTTTTTTAAAAATATTTTCTCAGGTACGGCGGGTCGTGGCGAGGTTTTGTTTGGCGAGGCAATGCAAGGTATGGTTATTTTAAAATATTATTTATAGTTCATTAAGGCGTGTATAGGTCGGGTACGGTGAGGTTTGGTCCGGTATGATTTGGTATGGTTTTTTTAAAAATTTAAAACACAAAACAAATGAAACATGAAGCAACTATTTTAAACGGAGTTGAAAACAATGTAAAATTAGAATCCCCTTATTCGGTAGAAATCGAATTAACTGGTTCCTGTCCTATTCTTTTCCATAAATGGGATTGCGAAGTTGTGGATTCCAAATCAAAAGCAAAAAAAGGATCTTCTGAAAAGAAGACCGACAATCTTGAATCTTTCATTTACAGAAACGAAGATGGATATATCTGTATTCCTGGAGAATATTTAAGAATGTCGATGGTATATGCTGCCAAATTCAAACAAGACCCAAGATCACCAAGAAAATCAGCGTTCGATCTTTTCAAAGCCGGACTTATTTCCTTGACGGATTTGGCTCCAATTAACGGCGGTGTAATGAAATGGGATTTTTTGGATCAGCGCAGAGTAGTTGTTCAAAGAAATGGAATCACGAGAATGCGTCCTGCCTTTCATAAAGGATGGACTGCCGAATTTGTTCTGTGTGTTAATACTCCCGAATACATAGACTTCCAATTTTTCAATGATGTATTGCAGACTGCTGGAAAATTAATTGGTATTGGGGATTTCAGACCAACCTATGGAAGATTTGATATTACTAAATGTAAAATCTTAAAAAACTCATGATAAATCTATTAGCTGCAACCGGAATATTACTTGTGATCTACATAATCATTGGAATTATTGTGATCAGACTTACTAACCGTTATTTCAATAAACATCCCGAAGCTA
>CAZXFO010000243.1:0-2421 GCA_964639745.1 uncultured Coxiellaceae bacterium
AAGTTTTGTTAGTAGCTTCAGATGTCGCACGTTACGGCCTAAACACTTCAGGGGAATCATCACAAGGCTGTGGAGCAGTGGCAATGCTTCTCAGTGCCAATCCGAGAATAATGGCCATAGACCCTGAATACGGTGTAGTTACTGAAAGTATTATGGACTTCTGGCGACCTAATTATCGCGATGAGGCATTGGTTGATGGTAAATATTCTAGTCGCATGTATTTGCAAGCGCTTGAAAAAACCTGGAACCAATATCGTGACAAATCTAAGCGCGATATTAATGATCATGCATATTTTTGCTATCACACCCCAGTGCCTCGATTAGCTGAAAAGGCACACCAGTATTTAACTAAATTAATGGGCTTACATCTTGATGAGACATTGATTCGAGAACAAATGCAGCATGCATTACGTTATAACCGAGAGGTTGGTAATAGTTATACGGCCTCGCTTTACTTAGGGTTAGCATCATTGCTCGAAAATGCTGAAGAAGACCTACAGCAAAAACGCATTGGTTTTTATAGTTACGGATCTGGCTGTGTAGCAGAATTTTTTAGCGGAGTAGTGCAATCATCTTATTCCGCAGTTCTCGATAAGGCCTATCACCACAAGATGCTCAGCAGCCGTTCAGTTTTATCTTACGATGAATATGAAAAATTCTATAATTTTGCTTACCCTGTTGACGGCGGTACCCTAGAAATTCCTCACCATAAAACGGGGCCTTTCCGTTTGGCCCGTATTCAAGATCATAAGCGCATTTATGAAAGTACGAGCCCCCGGTAAGCTCATACTTTCTGGCGAGCATGCTATAGTTTATGGCAGGCCTGCTTTAGCTATGGCGGTTAATCGTTACGCAGAAGCGCAAACGACAGCACAACGCGCGCCTTTTATCTCTTTTGACTTTGGCGATTTGGCATATCAGCAGGCATTACGCTTTGCAACTTTAGATCGTTTGAAAGAACGTATTAAACAAAAATACCGCTTATTTTTGCGAGGCGAATTTAAAATTCGTGATGTCGTGCAAAAACCTGTGGAATTAGCGCAATTTGCTTTAAGTTTATTTTTTGAGATTTTAAATGTTAGACCAAAACATGGTCTTAAAATTAAAGTGCAATCTGATATTCCAATGGGTTGTGGAATGGGTTCGTCTGCAGCCATTATTTTAAGCATTATTCATGCTATCGCTCAGCACTTAGAATTAGACCTATCACCTGAATTATTTTACCGCTTAGGTCTTGAAGCAGAAAATATGCAGCACGGCCGTTCTAGCGGTTTAGATTTGAAAATCTCACAGCGCGGCGGCTGTCTTTTAGTAAAAGACGGGCAAATTTTACAACGACCGGTACCAAAAACACCACTTTATTTAATTAATACCGGAACGCCGGCAAGCACTACGGGTGAATGCGTTGCAGCTGCAGAACGATTTTTTGACGATCAACATTTGGCAGATGAATTTGCTGTTGTGACAGATGCCATGGATCAGGCTATTCAATCTAATAATAATATGGCATTTCATGAGGCAATTCAGCAGAACCATCGCTTATTGGTTGCGATTGGTGTTGTTCCAGAAAGAGTGCAGCAGTTTATTGCTGAGCTGAATCATTCTGGTGGAGCGGCAAAAATTTGCGGAGCGGGTTCTGTTGCAGGTGATAATGCTGGAGTCGTAATGGCTGCTATTGATGATGTGGCTGTTTTAACTGAGCATTGTGCTCGCTATCGTTACTCATTATTACCTATTGAAGCGGAAACACGAGGTGTGCATGTTGTATAAAGCTTCAGCGCCGGGTTCATTAATGCTGATGGGTGAATATGCTGTTTTGTACGGTAAGCAAGCTCTAGTTTGCGCAGTGGATAAACGCATGACAGTCACCATTATCCCTCGTGATGATAAAAGCATAAATTTCCATTCTCCTCGATTGGGTGAATGGTCGACTGATATTAAAAATTTAAAGATTACTAAACCATTTTCGTTTATTACAGGCTGTTTATATAAATTTCGCCGTTACTTGCAGCAAGGTTGCGACATATACATAGAAGCAGAATTTTGCGATCAAGTGGGTTTGGGTTCATCGGCTGCAGTAACGGTCGCAACATTAGCTGCTTTGAAAAGTTGGTTGGGCGCTCCAATAGATATGTTGCGCCATGCGCGAGAAGTGATTCGATCAGTGCAAGGAACGGGTTCAGGCGCCGATGCGGCTGCTTCCATTTATGGCGGAATTGTTGCCTATCGTGCTAATCCATTGCAAGCTGAAAAGTTAGATGTTACACCGGCTTTAACTGTGCTTTATTCAGGGTCAAAAACACCTACCGTTGATGCCATTAAGATTGTGCAGGATGCTTTTGCAGGCACTCCCAAGCTATTCAAGACCATTTGTAATGCCATCCATGATTGCGCCCAAGAAGGTGTTGAGGCCATTCGTTC
>CAZXFO010000244.1:0-1921 GCA_964639745.1 uncultured Coxiellaceae bacterium
GCCATGATCATTAATAGCTCGACCTTGAGGCCCAAAGATTTTACCGTTGATTTTCAAAAGGTCTGACCGCTCCATGCCATCTTTTCTTGGCACAGCACCGACTAGCAAGGCCCAGTTGATATCTTTCATGGCGACATTTACATCTGAAGTCATAGTGACATTTTTCAACAATGGGAAAGCGCAATCTTCTAACTCCATAGCCACGCCCTTTAATGTGGGCAATGCTTGCTCAAGTTCTAATAGGCTCAATTCCACATCAGTATCTGTTCCAAACATTTGGCCCGAAGCAATACGGAACACCAAAGCATAGCCAATTTGACCTGCGGCACCGGTAATAGCTACTTTAACGCGCTTTCTCATGATCTCTCCTTATGATTTTGTAATTCGGCGAATTCTGGGCTATTCTAGCCCGAAACTCACTTACAGCCAATGCAGATGTTACCGAATATTCCACTTAGCCTATACATCCATATTCCTTGGTGCGTCCGCAAATGCCCTTATTGCGACTTTAATTCTCATACACTCAAAAATGACCTTCCAGAAGAAGACTACATCGCTGCTTTAATACGTGACCTAGATGAAAATCTGCATTACTGCCAAGGCAGATCCATTAAAAGTATTTTTTTTGGCGGCGGCACCCCCAGCTTGTTTTCCGGTAAAAGCATAGCTACTATTTTAAACGGCGTAACTAAACGGCTAACCTTAGAACCTTTATGCGAAGTAACCCTGGAAGCCAATCCTGGTACAACAGAACAGCAGCGTTTTAAAGATTATCTGTCAGCCGGGGTCAATCGCTTGTCAATCGGCATACAAAGCCTGCAAGACAGCCAGCTTAAAATATTAGGGCGCATCCACGACAAAGCAACGGCAGCTCGCGCTGTTAAAACTGCACAAGATGCGGGCTTTGATAATATCAATGTCGACATTATGTTCGGCTTGCCCGAACAAGCTACTCAAGATGCACTACAGGACTTAAAAGAAGCTATTGGCTTTAACACTAAGCACCTTTCTTGGTATCAGCTCACACTTGAACCGAATACCGCTTTCTATCACCAACGTCCCTCATTACCACCCGATGAAGAAATTTGGGAAATGCAATTAGCAGGGCAACAGTTATTAAAAGAAAGCGGATTTGAGCAATATGAAGTTTCTGCCTATAGCAAACCCAATCATCCATGCCAACATAATTTAAATTATTGGCAGTTCGGAGACTATCTTGGCATAGGTGCAGGCGCTCACAGTAAAATCACCTTGCCAAACTTTGAAATTATCAGGCACTGGCAGGTTAAAAATCCGCGTGATTATTTGGATACTAAAAAAAATCTGACTCAGCAGGAAATTAGTGTTTCAGAACAAGATAGAGTCTTTGAGTTTATGCTAAACGCTTTAAGGCTTAATAGCGGCTTTCATTTAAATTTATTTAAAGAGAGGACGGGCTTAGACCGCCACGTGCTTGATACGCTAGTAGCTAAAGCACAAAGCAAAAAACTCATAGAAATAAGCAACTCTTTTTTGAAACCCACTGAACTTGGTAAAAGATTTTTAAACGATTTAGTTGAGTTTTTTTTATAAGCTAATACAACACCAACAAAGTCATATGGCTTACCCGCTTACTTTGCTATAATGAAAAACATCTCATTTTAAACTCATAACAGCATGAAAATCGCAGCTTCTTTTTTGGGTATCAGTTTACTATTTGGCATTATAAATAGCCATGCAGGATCTATAGTCACTGATAGTGTTTCAGTTGAACCCCAATCATTCGATTCTTCTTGTTTTTATCAATTTGCAGACTCTTATTATTTAGCCAATTCCCCTACACCACCCTCCGTAAATGGAACGGGTGGCGAGGTAAATTTATATGGCCCTGAGCTTAAATTACGGTTTAATAACTCCCCAAACTCAAATACACCGCCAGTTC
>CAZXFO010000245.1:0-4934 GCA_964639745.1 uncultured Coxiellaceae bacterium
CATGCAGGTTTATAGGGGAAGTAGTGAGTTAATATCCCATTAGCAACGCTTGCTTGAATTTCTACCCCTGGAAATACTCTATCGATAGCTGTAGCCTTGATATCGCCAGCTCCAGTTGCAGAGGTACCAATAAAAACTAGCTTACCTTCTAAAACGTGTGGTTCATTTTTACCTTGTATAACTTGTGCTGCAGAGATATACGGGAAAGAAAAACTAGTTCCGACAAATGGAATTAGAACTTGGCCTCTTTCATCAGTAGGAATAAGATAATTGTCTATTTTGACGCCTTCTAAGCGAATGCTGTCACCATAGTAGGGAGTAACTAACTCAACTTTTTTAACTAATAGATATTGGCGCACAGCTTCGAAAGCTAGAGATGGATAAATTGCATCTTGGTAACGCATAACAATAGGGGTGCGGCGGATAATGCCATCCACATCAGGGAAAACATTAAGAAAGCCGGCACTTTTTGCTGCATTCTGTAAAGTTGCAACATTGCCTATAAAGCCAGCATATTTAATAATAGCTAGACTATTTTTTTGCTCTTGATTTAGTTCAAGTAAAGGTGCTGGCAATGTACCGCTTTCTTTCTGGCTAGGAAGTAATACCATTCCTAATACTGCATCGATATTTTGAATATCTTGTGCAAAAATACCATCCTGTTCAAAGTCCGGTACTATTTTATCTAAGGTTGATGTTATTTCTGGGTTAGCTAAATTTTTTTGATTAAGTGTTTCTTTAATAGTTGTGACGACATTCACATCCGGTTCTGAAAACATCATATCAGTTGCTATAACAACAGCACCTTGTTGCTTTAGTTGGTCAACTAATTTTCCCATTACTGATCTTGGCCAAGGCCAACGACCGATTTGTTTCAGGCTATCATCGTCAACATCGACAATAACAACAGGCCCTTTCATTTTATGGGGATTGGTCCAGATATGAATACGCAGTTGAATGTCATAAAAAATATTATCAATACGAGAAATAACATAGCGCACAGCAGGGTTAGGTGTTAAAGAAAGCCAGATAAAAAAAATGAGAAAGAGAAGGCCAATAAAAATAGGGATTTTTTTAGTCATGCGGCAAACCATTCCATTGGGTATTGGAATATTTTAACACACCTGGTTAAGGTGAAGAACCGCGTCTTAAATTCGAGCTTACAGAACTAGTCGAGAAGCACCAATTAAAGCTAACTCATAGCTGAGCGCTCCAAGCCCATATATCACACCCTGTGCAATATCGCTCAAGACCGAGGTTTTTCTAAATTCTTCTCTTTTATCTACGTTGCTTAAATGAACTTCGATAAAAGGGATAGCTGCACTCAAAAGAGCATCACGTATGGCTATTGAGGTGTGCGTATAGCCGCCGGCATTAATAATTAAAAAATCAGATCGCTGGCTAAGAGATTGAATATAATTAACTAATTCCCCTTCGATATTGGATTGCATGAAGTCTATAGATAGCCCTAGATGCTTGGCTTTTTGTTCTAGGCCGTTATTAAGTTCACTTAGGGTTAAATCTCCATAAATATCTTTCTCCCGAGTGCCTAAAAGGTTCAGGTTAGGCCCGTGTATTACAGAAACTCTTCTCATAATGCTTGCACCTAGGAATTGTAGAGAATAAAAATTTTGATTTTAAACAATGAGTTTGAAATTGGGAATAGCTTTAAGCAGCCTAGATTATACCACATTTTTTGCTTGCTGGTGGAGTTACAATGAATCTAATCGGAGATAATTTAAGGAAGGAATATGCGACAAATGGATATGTTGAAAAAAGTTATACTCAACTTAGTTATAATGATTGTCAGTTTGTTAGTCGCCCAGTCATCCTATGCCACATCTCTCATTAAGGGTATCTATCTCACTCAGTATACTTTGGAAGATACTGCTTACTTAAATTATTTAATAGAGCATTCCAAAGCGGTGGGGATTAATACCTTTATCATTGATCTGGAAAAACCTGGTCGTCGCTACCAGGAAAACATCGCTTTAGTTAAAAAAAATAATATTCGCTATGTTGCCCGTATCATAATGTTTCCAGGGGGCGGTACTAAAGAACAAGTTACAAATCCTAATTATTGGCAGGCTAAATATGCATTGGTTAAACAAGCCATTGATTGGGGCGCTGATGAAATTCAAATGGATTATATACGTTATAATACTGAGCAAAAGCCTACGCCGCAAAACGCTCAGGACATTAATCAAATTATCGGCTGGTATAAGTCCCGCTTGAATGAGTACCATATACCTCTGCAGCTCGATGTGTTTGGCATTGCCAGCTTTGGCCCATCTCCTTATATTGGCCAAGATATAAAAGTATTTTCATCAAATGCTGATGCGATGTGCCCTATGGTTTATCCATCACACTTTGAACCTTTTAAAGAGCATGCTGTTAAGCCTTATGAAACAGTTTATGATGCTTTGGCGGCGTTAAAAGAGCAATTTCCGGAAGGCAAAATTCCGTTTAAGCTTTATCCTTATATTGAGCTATCTAATTACCGCTACAAATTGACCCATGAGCAAAGATTGCAGTATATCGTTGCGCAAATCCGCGCTGCAGAAGATGTAGGGGCAGATGGCTGGTACGTATGGAGTCCACATAATGAATATGACCCTCTGTTTGCCGTGCTAGAAAATAATAAGGTGAAATAAGCTTTTAGAGTAATGCAACCCTGATTTAGGGTTGCATTAGTTTTCATTTCTACGTGGTTATTTCCAACCATTTTGTTTGATCAAGGCATCCATGGCAGGTTCATGGCCACGGAATGCTATAAACCCAGTCAAGGGGTCTCGTGAGCCACCTTGTTCTAAGATGTTTTGCATAAATGATTCACCTGTAGCCCTGTCTAGTAAGCCATTTTCCTCAAATTTGCCATAAGCGTCGCAAGATAAAACATCGGCCCAAGCATAACTGTAGTAGCCAGCTGCATAACCGCCAGCAAAAATATGTGAAAAGCTATTAGGAAAACGGTTAAAGCTTGGCACCTCTAATAATGAGGTGTGTTGGCGAACTTCGTTTAATATGTCTTGTATGAAATTTGGATTTTTTCCGCTGTACTCAAGATGGATGCGAAAATCAAACAAAGCGAATTCTAACTGTCTGATCATATGCATGCCTGAATGGAAATTTTTTGCTGCTAAAAGTTGCTTGTAAAGATGTTCAGGCAGTGGCTCACCTGTTTGATAATGCCCTGAAATCATGTTTAAGATTTGCGGTTCCCAAAAAAACAATTCCATGAACTGGCTAGGAAATTCTACTGCATCCCACGGTACGCCATTAATGCCTGACACTGTGGGGTAATCAATTTTTGTAAGCAAATGATGTAGACAATGGCCAAACTCGTGAAACAGAGTGAGCACTTCGTCATGGGTCAGAAGAGCTGGGAGATCTTTAAGTGGGGGTGTAAAGTTACAAACTAAATAAGCAATCGGGTATTGAATAGTACCATCAGCAAGACGGCGCCTTACTCGGCATTCGTCCATCCAAGCGCCTTCACGTTTTTTTGCTCGAGCATATAAGTCCATGTAAAAGCCGCCACGATATTCATTCTTGCTATCATAAATATCAAAAAATTTCACATCAGAATGCCAAGTTTCTATGTCGTGTCGTTCTTTTAATGTTAAACCATAAATATTGTTTACTAAGCTAAACAGACCGTTTAAGACTTTATTAATCGGAAAGTAAGGTTTGATTTGTTCTTCAGAAAAATTATATTTTGCTTGGCGCATTTTTTCAGCGTAATAAGAAACGTCCCAAGGTTTTAAGTCAGCGGGACCATTCATGCTCTTAGCAAAAACCTTTAATTCTTCAATTTCTTTTTCAGCAAATGGTTTGCATTTGTTTAACAACTCATTTAGAAATTGCAACACAGTAGCAGGTTGCTTAGCCATCTTAACGGTTAGAGAATATTCAGCGTAATTATTGAAGCCCAGTAAGTGAGATAGTTGATGTCGGGCAGATAAAATTTCCATCATAATTGCACTGTTATTCCATTGACCGGCATGAGGGCCTTGGTCTGAGGCGCGAGTAGCATAGGCTTCATATAATTTGCGTCGTAATTCCCGATCGTCTAAGAATTTCATGGTAGCGGAATAACTAGGGAAATCGAGCGTTAAAGCCCAACCTTGTAAGCCACGATTTTGGGCATTTTTTTCTAATAACTCGATAGTCGATTCAGGTAAGCCTGCAAGTTGCTGCTTATTTTCTATGGATAAAGCCCAAGCCTGGGTGGCATCTAGCAGGTTTTGAGAAAATTGAGTCGATAAATGGCTGAGCTGTTTCTCCAGCTCCATAAAAATATTTTTTTTATCTTCTTCTAAATCGACTCCTGATAGATGGAAATCCCGTAGCATATTTTCAATAGCTTTTTTCTGAGCGGGATTTAGCTCTTTAAAGCTGTCGCTTAATGAAAGTGCATTTACCGCCTGGTAAAGGCTCTGATTTTGCATAAGTAAAGTGTAATATTCTGTAATAAGCGGTAAGCAGATGTTATAAGCTTCTCGAAGAGAGTCTGATTGCGCGACTGAATGTAAATGAGCAACCGGGCTCCAGGCATGTGATAAGCGATCGGCGATATTATCTAGCTGTAGCATTAAGTTATTCCAGGTATAGGCCTTAGGAGTTAATAACTCGTTTAAACATGCTTGGTTTTCCTGTAAAACTTTACGGATGGCGGGTTCAATATGTTCAGGTTTAATCGAGTTGAAATGAGGAAGCCAAGAAGGACTTAGTAAAGGGTTAGTGGTCGTGGTCGTCATTTGTTATAATCCTGCCATTTAAAAGAGTGGTATCTATGAAAAATAGCGATGATATCAAAACATTACAAGGCTTACTTGCTGCTTTGCAAAAATATTGGGCTGATCAAGGATGCGCCATCTTTCAGCCATTCGATATGGAAGTAGGGGCAGGGACTTTTCACCCGGCTACCTTTT
>CAZXFO010000246.1:0-4778 GCA_964639745.1 uncultured Coxiellaceae bacterium
GTTATGAAGACAGTGATTATCATAATCACGAACAGACTTTTTATATACAAGGACCGAAAGCTGAAAAGCTTATTGAGCATTTTCTCCAAAGCCGAGTAGGTATCACCATTGAGGAAACTATTCAGGATAAAACTCAGTCTCAAGTAAAAAAAGTTAAATTAGCTGAAGCTAATTCAGCACCTCAAAGCTCTAATTTTTTCTCTAATATTACTGAAAATGTTTTTAATTTTTTTCGAGGGGCAGCTACCAATCACGCCTCTAACATTAATCAACCTCAACAGAATAATCAGCTTAGGAAAAATAATAATTAGGGTTCAGCAGGAAAGCATAGCTTCTAATGTTGCTTAATAGTTACTTTGCTTCGCCGGTACGCTTTAAAATGATTTTAATTAGCTCATCAGATAAATAGTACCCGGCCTTTTTTAATTCTTGTATAAGGGGATATACTGCTTCAATCAAATTCTGCTCTTTAGCCAGGACTAATATTCCGGCAGTTCCTATAATTGTCACCCCCTTTTGTGTGGCAACATTGCGGCCCAATTTGTCATCAATTAACAAGCTCGCCTTTAGCTGAATCGCTAAAATAATAGCTGTAGCCTCCCCTAATCCCAGCATATTTAGCAGGCTTTCATGCTCTTCCATATCAGGATCATTTTGTCGTTTAATATAGCCTTGCTTCTCGGCTTTTGAAATTGCTTCTGCACCAGGTAGAGATTTATTAGAAAAACATTCATCTAACACTGAAGCAGGCGCCAGAATATCGCCAAGCTGGGTTAGCAAATTTAAGCGCTTTGCTTTTCCAAAAGCAATTAATGGACCAGCATCAGCAACAATAATTTTCTTATTCAAAATTTTTCAACTCCTGGTCTAGCTCATCAGCAGAATAGCTAACAGCAGGTATTCCTAATTTATCTAGTTTCTCTATAAACACTTCTAAATCTAAACCTGCGATTTTTGCTGCTTTCTCGATACTAACTACTTCATCTTTGAATAGCTTAGTAGCAAGAGCTATATCCAATCCCAGAGTTAAAAGATCTTTGGTAAAAGGCACTGCTAAAAAAATAGGGCGCCCATGTTTTGTTATTAAGGAAAGATTTCCCTCTTCCGCATCATGGATTAAAGAACCTGTTTTTTCCCTTAAATCTCTTACCGTAAAAGTATCAACTAATGATTTCATAACCAAACCTCCTAAATTGTGCCATCAATTGATGGCACAATTTCATTATAAGCCATTTCTATAAAAATGACCAAGAATTGATAAGCCAGATAGCCATATCAGGTAAGACATTGAAAAAACAGTCAATTAATGGAAAAGTAGTATATATGACTAGGGGTTGGCGTCCGTTTTAAGCAGATACAGAGGGAAATAACAAACAGAATTTTTAAATCCGGCTTGTCGCAAGTGCAGCTTCAAACGACCTTATCTAGTAACCCATCTTTTACAAATTGCGAAAATAGCAAACTGCCAGTATCAGGAGAACCTAGCAAAATATTCATCAATTGTTGGCCCGCCGCAAACCAGGTATTCCAGCGTATCTCATGGGAAGAAGGTGCCTGCTGGCTTTCAAATAAACTCAACCAGTCTTTAATAGCTTGGCTTAAGTTATCAGCTTCTAAACCTGAAAAATAATAAGCATGGCCCTGAATGATCTCTTTAAATACCGGCAAATCACGAGCAATAATCGGCAGGTTATATTTAGCTGCTTCAATCAAAGGCAAGCCAAAGCCCTCCCCTTCGCTTGCTGCGATTAAGCATGTACAGGCTTGATATATTTCTTCTAAATATTCATCGCTGACATCTTGCAACCAAAATAAACGCTTGTTGCGCTCAGGATTTTTTTCTAATTTTTTAATAATAGTAGGGATTGTTCTTCGCTGTTTATCAGGCAAGTGCCGCCATCCTTCTTTGCCGACTATAACCAGGTAAACTTCCCGCCCTTCTTCCCACAGCTTTTCAAAAGCTTCCAATGTTTGCAGATAACCCTTACGCGGCTCTATCGTACCGACCATTAAGAAACTTTTATTGCGCTTTAATGTTTCTAAAAATTGGGCAGCTTGCATAGGTTTTCCAGTTGTTGGAGCCGATGCCTCTAAATCAGCACCTAGTTGCACTGAAGCAAGCTTTAATGGCTCTGTGCGGACTGGCGGATTCTGCCTTAACCATTGATCCAACTCATTAACAACAGCTGCCGAAATACCAATCAATTGATCGGCAAATTTGGTAATCGCTTTTAACCAATTCGCATGATTCTCGCTAGCGCCTTCTGGGAAACAATCGGGACGCAATACGGGTAAAAGATCATAGACCATTACATTCATCTCTACACCCAACGCCTTCCATCGTGCAAAAAGACCAGCTTGGGCAGCATTAATGAGATGGTTGGGACAAAAGTCTAGAGCGTAAAAAATATCTCCATGACTGATATCAATGGGCATATCTTCCGTTATTGCTGCTTCCAGGCCTAATAATTCACTAGTATATTTTCTAGCATAACGGTAATGCCAAGCGCCTCCGCTATCACTTAAATACACTGGCTCAACACGAAACCCGAGCGGCGACATCAATACAAGCTCTAACAACAACGCGCGAACAACTCGCTCTATTCCTGTTTTCAAATCGTTTTGTACAACAACTGAGACATCAACAAGCAACTGTCGCATAGGGCGAGCCGATAAAGCAGCAATAGCTTGTACAATTTGTTTAACAGATTCTGCCTGCGTAGGAAAACCAGGCATATTAGCCAAAGAAGATAACAAGGTATATCGATCTGCGTAACAGTTCTTGTATATTTCATTTACTGCTTTTGCGTAGAGTTCAGCGCATTGTGCTGGACTATGCTTAGTTTCCACCATACGTTTAGCTGCAGCAGAGAGCTGCTGTCTTTTTTCAGGCTGCGACCGCAATAATTCTAATGCCTCTATCAACTCATTCTGACTAAATTGATCTGTAAGTTGATAAACCGCACTCGAATCAAACTCTGCCATCGCGCCATTCGCATTAATGATCGTGGGCAAACCATAAGCCATACAATCAAGTACAGCGCGTGAGGTTTCCCCTCTAGATGTACTTCGCAGCTGAACTGCGATATCAGCCGCGCTTAAATAGTGCTGATATTGCTCCGCACTAATCCAACCAGTGACCTTTATATTAGCTTTATATTTAGCCTGCTTAATGAGCGCATTTAATTGTGCCCTGTATTCTCCGCTTTGATTTTCTCCGACGAAGATTAATTCGCAAAACTCATCAGCTGCTAACTCAGAATCTAACCAAGCCAATAATAATTGTAGATTACACTTAGTGAGGCCTAGAAGCCCAAAACTACAAACTACAAAGCTATTGCTTTCAATGCCTAGCTTTTTCCGAGCTGCATCACGATCGATTGCAACGACTTGTTCATGCAACTGTGGAATCACTTTCCAATTCTTTATAAATTCTTTCGTATAATATTGCGAGCCCAATTGTTTAGCATATTCAGAATGAAGAATGATACCTTTAGCATTCTGTAATACTTCTAGATTGCATGGATAATCATTTTTTACCTGCTCCATACCATCTTCTAATATGCGTTTTTTTAATGGAGCATATCCGTGTGAATAGTAAAGAGCATTAGTCCAAGCACCAGGAATATTTCCCCACATTTCTTCATAAGCCATCACACCACTCAAGAAGAAATCATGCATAACGACAATTCCAGGATAATATTTGATTAGATCAAACATGTAGCTGTGAAACGGGCTGTTACCCATCTGATAGATAACCCTATCGTAGCTCGCATAATTTTGCTTAAACCACAAAGCATCATACTGCTTAAAAACCTGCAACTCGGCAGGCAAATTTATTTTTTTATTAGCTAAGATTAGCTCTATATCAAAATATTCTGATAAAGCTGGCAGCAACTCCAAACTATAATCTGCTATACCTGTTTTTTCTGGTGGCAATGGTGATACAAAAGCAAGCCTAGGTTTAACATTAGCGATTAACTGATCTATTTCTTGATCTGTCGCGTCTAATTCTTCTAAAGCGTTTAATGTAAGGCGTGCAATTTTATCCCAAAAGAGTTCTTTTGTCTGCCCAACACCATATTGGCTATCAGCTTTATTATCTACGCCGAAAATACTTACTCCAGCAGCAACATTCCTCACAGTACCTAAAGGCAATTTTAAGTTTTCTATGGCTTTTAATCGGGAATGTTCTGAAGTAGTTAACAATAAATTTGCTTTCTGCAACCATTCCATTTTTCTTTGGAAAGATTGCTTTTCCGGCAAGCTCATAACACTCAGGTCAACATTAAGCAGCGGGCTTTCATCATGCAGTATTACAGCTGTTTTTAGGCTGGTTGCAAAAGTTCCAATTGAAAAAATAGCATTGTTATAGTCTTCACACAAATCAGCGACCAAAACCACATCTGGCTTTAGCTGTTGAAGATAATATTCTCTAATTTTTTCAGCTGCACTTAAGCACCAATTATTTTCTGCTGAACTTATGTTAACTACTTTAAGGGCAGCATCAAAAAATTTTATTCGGCCTTTAGGAATGATACCCTTAACAGCATTCTGGATATCTAAAATATTTTCAGAAAAAGTGGAGCTCAAAACCAGCCACACCTCGTGCTGACCTGCTGCTTGCTGAGCAATAGCTAAGATTAAACTTGTTACTCCTAAACACTGATTTGCTTCAGCAGCTTGAAATTCAACGACAACTCTCATTGCTTCTTATTTTCCCCTATTATCGTTTGAAGCTGCGAATAAATAATTCTAGCTTCAGGGGATAAATCTTC
>CAZXFO010000247.1:0-9938 GCA_964639745.1 uncultured Coxiellaceae bacterium
ATCTTTCGGCAGCAGACATACCTGAAGGCAATTCCACCAAACCTTTTTTGAGAGCTTCCAGCGCTGGAACACGGTTTTTTTGCAAATAGGAATCGAGCTCTTTAATAATATTTTGGATATCATTATTTGATATATCGCCTAGCAAGAAATTATTAAACCGTTTTTCAACCATAGCTTGCCGACCACCAGCATGTTTATGATCAAACAATTTTTCTACTGCACCGAGCTCATTTTCTTTAATTTTAGCAATATGAGGAAACGTTACACCGTCTAATTTTGCTATCTTCCCTAGAATTTCATCATATTTCTTTATTTCACTGGAGTTACTTATTTCTACAAGCGGTATATTCGTACTCTTGTGAACGTTGAAGTAATGTACCTTACGCTGATCATTAGCGATGGTAACAATATAAGCAGCCTGAACATCACCAGCTTTAAATGGTGTGTTAGGGTTTTTCTTGAATTCTTGCTCACATATATTTGCAAAAAATTGCCGCGGATCGCCGCTAGGAACTTCTGTAGTATAAATCAGATAACATTCATCATTAACTCTCATTACGCTATTGTTAAAAGCAATCAATTCTTCTGAAATTTTTTCTCTTACCTGATTAAAGCTTATTTTTTCTGGACCAGGAAGATTTCTTTCAGCTTCAATCAATGTCAAATTGTAGCGTGGACCATGCTGCACTGGCTTAACAATATGACTCCCAATAGTTCTACCATCACCCAAAGGAAACTCAAGAAAAGACTTTAAATCCTTATCCGCTTTCACATCAGGTCGCCCTAACAACTCTATGGCAAATTTAGTAAATGCCTCATGGTTAAGCGTAGCCTCCTTTAGAGCCCCTAACGTACTTTGCATAGCAGGCTGCAGCTTAACACTGCCATCTTGAGAAATTTCACCTATAGTATCCTGCACTGCTTTAATTGAGCCTATAACATCAAATTCTCCTTTTTCGTCTTTAACTGTTAAGTTCGCAAATGGATTGATGCTGAGATCCTTGTATGGCTCCATATAATAAGCCAACCAATCTGCATGTCGAGGTGATATCTGACGCAATTTTTCTATTGCATCAGATGCTTTATCACTAAATGCCTTCATATCAGCGTGAAATCTTGCTTGGTTTCCTTGAAATTCACCGATTATGGCAGTTAATTTAATCCTTGAACTATTATCTAGCTTAACCTCTACCTTCATCTCATCTTCTAAATTTCCGCGTACCGGACTCTCGCTACGCGAGACAGAGGAGCTTAATAAATTGGCGCTGCTGGGTGTGGCGTTTTGTACAGTAGTAGATTCAGGTTCCCATAATGCGTGATGAGATTTCAATAATGATTCACTGATATATAAACTGGAATCGCTTTTAGATTCTGAGCCTCTATTTAAAGTGTCATAACGTAGCTTCATAAATTCAGGATCTTGAGTCAATCCATCAAAAGCTGCTCCGATCGTCTCTGTGTTAACAGTAGAGTTAATAATTAAATCAGGATAAGCAATTGGATGATTAGGCTTAATATTTGCAGCCAGACGATTCCATTCTGCAACCATCTCATCGCCCATAGCTACTACAGCTTTAACCACATTAATGTAAGATGCACGATCTTGTTCCTTATCTTTATTTTGGCTAAATAAATACTCAAGCCCTAACTTATATGCATGTCTAGCAATATCACGTTGCAAAGAAGGTGATAATTTATTATCAGCCACTACATTTAATAGTTCTTTGTCTTCTTTAGACTCTTTACTTAACAGCCCGCCACCAATTTGATGCTGGTATTGTTTAATTATATTTTCAATGTCTTTTAGTAGCTGACCCTTGCCTGTCCCCCAGCTCCCTTTGCCTTTATCTTTAGCATAAATCGTTAAATAGGTTTTCATTAATTCTTCAAAAATTTTGTCTTCCTTCCCTTCTACGTTATTCTTCTTTATGCCAATTAGATTTTTATGTAGCTTTTCAAATTCAGTACTACCCCAAATTACATAAGCTCTTTTTTCTTGATCGCGCTGATCTTTAGTATCAGCCAAAACACTATTCAGTCGATTAGCTGTTTCACCGATAAAATTAGTTAGCAACTCCAGCTTAAACATACTGCTAATAGCCTGCACTGCGTCGGGTCTTTTAATAAGAGTGTGATAAGCTTGTGCAAAATCTTTTTCGTTTTGTTTATCTATGTCAGTCGAAATTTTTAATTGTTGTCGCGCCGTCTCAGGTATAGCTAATAAGCGTTGCTCAATTAAGTTATTCCAACTCTCGACTGCTTGTGACCCCATACGCACTACAACCTTACAGGCATTTGCAAATAGCTGTTCATTATTACGTCCGATGCCTTCTGTCATTGCTCGGCTAAATAACCTATCAATAGCAATATCAGCACTTGAAGATGAAACAGCTATGGCTTGTAAAATTCTAGCATCTGTTTTGTCATTCTTATCTTTTTTACTGGTTGAAAGAGCTGGCATAATCATGCCGTATTTTTCCATCAGGGCTTCCATATGTTTTAAATTGTCACCTTTCTCTGTCCCAAATGTAGCTTTTTTTCTTTCATCTAAATAAAGATCAACATAAGCACTAGAAAAGATATCCATTGCCTTTTGCATGCGCTCAGAATCACTAAAATTTAAATTGGCTAATGTTTCGAGTTCATTTCTTAATAAATTAACACCGAGATAAACAGATTTGTTTTTATTAAACCCCGCCAAATCATCGCGTAAACTTTTCAATGCTGCTGGGGTCATTTGTTTTACACTTAAGCCTCGGTCATGTGACATGCTCGCCTCCAGGGAGGATAGAGTTACTAATTAAAGTATAGTCAAAGATTTAATTTTGGCTGGCCTCGAATAACTTATTGATAAAAAAAGCTTTCTATTTTTAACGACCCTTAAGGTTTTCTTAATGAATATTGTTTATAATTTGCAACCTTATTAACCATAAGTGAGAATGAAATGGCGAAGACATATACACAACAGCATAATAGCTTTATGACAGGAGCTTCCGGTCAGGGGTTAAAATCAGGCTTCACTTATACTTTTCGGCAAAACTTGATGCTTATTCCAGGAACTGCCGGTCATTTAGTTGATACTCTTTTAGGTCTTGATGGCGTCTTTTTTGACAAAGACCAGGATAATTATCTTAATGGCCCCTTCGGTTTTCTATTCAGCGCTCCATTTTTATTAGTAGGAACGATTTTAGGTTTTACCTTGCAAACCCTATTTAACATTCCGCGTGCCATTGGCTATGCCATTGATTCACTGCTGGGCTTAGATGATGCATTTGTTAAAATCAGCAAAATACATCCTAATCAGTCTATCGCCCAATTCTTTGGAACAGTTTTTGAACTCCTCACTGTATTTCTATTCTCTAAACCGACGGGGCAACCTTTACCCGACCACATGAAAGGGCCGTTTGGGTTTGCACTGGGTCATGCTCTTGAACTGATTCGTTATACCTTCAATCGTCTTTCAGCAACGCTGAATAGCGTAGTTAAGTTTATTGTTGATAATATCTGCGATGGCGTTCGCTTTATTTACGCCGGCATTAAAAGTATTTTTGTTGGAAATAAAAAAGCTCAACAAGAGCCTAAAACAGCCTCAGACCACGATTTCAATAAACCGCAAAATACCAGTGAACCAAAACCAGATGCTGATAACCATGCAGAAACCAAGCAGCAAAGAAAACCAGGTCGCAAAACATTTAAACGCCCTGAGGCTGCAAAAGATCCTGAAGTCATTAAGGCGCTTAGTAGTGGCCAGAACCTATTTGCACTTTTGGGCATTACTCTTGAAGATTTTAATGCTGACAGTAAATGTGTTAAAAAAGCTCGCGATAAACTCGCAATAACCTGTCATCCCGATAAACTCGGCGATAAGACTGATAGTGAAAAGCAAGAAGCACAAGTTAAATGGGACAGCATTCAGACTGCTTATAATATCTTGAGCGATAAAGATAAAGCATACGAATATGTAAGACTTTCTAAAAATATCGGATTTTTCAGTGGTAGCTCTAACACAACTCAGCCTAAGCCAGCGTCACCCATAGTTTCTACTAATAACAAGCCTGACACGAGTGCTTCTAGCAAATCTCAATCAAGCACCACTAGTGTTAATTCTGAATTTAAACGAAAAAATATTAAACGCCAATAAGAGGTAATTACTATGTCATTCAGCCAAGCGAACTATGCAGAAGGTAAATCAGATACAAATACTCAGCTTACCACGCCGGTATATGCGCCCGATTCAATCGGCTTTACGCATACCCAGCAACATCAATTCACTCACTTTGCTGGTAGTGAGGCAGGTGTCGAAACTTCATTCGGTATACCCTGTGAAAAGTTCGCCACTCTGGTAACCAATGTCATCAATGAATTTAAGCAAGAAGAAAAACAAAGCAGTGACCTTATGGTTGAACTTGCTGATATGGTAAAAAAAATAAAACTGCTAGCAGAAAGGTTAAGGAATAATGAAGCTTATATCACCTTAAATGATATTGCTGTTGGCATGCATGATACTGGCCACATCCCTTTAATTCTTTCGGGCGGTGCAGCCGCTTCACAATATAATCGAGCTACCCGCAGTCTTAGTACATTTGACTTAGAGATATATTTTGAGAATATTGGTATAGCCAAACCACAAGCTCGAGAATACTTGGTCAAACAGGATATGATGAGCCTAATCGCAGCATTCAGAGAAACTGTTAAAAATAAGCGTTATAACTTATCTAAAGACAACATTAAAAGTAATGAGTTCTACTTATGCAATCGAGTACTGAAGGTTATTGATGAAAAAATCATTAAACTAAATCAGGCATCCATGCCTAGAGAATATGAGACTTTTGATTTATACCACCACTTCGCTCAGAAAGTTAGAGATTTAATTTGCCAAATAGATATAAAACTTGTTGGTGAGGCTTTCATCGAGAACCTTTTAAATAAACTCAACAGGGGCAATTCCAAAGAGACTCCATTTGATGCACAAAAAAAATTATCCGATGACCTTTATGAAGTTTTACATACTTACTTAACCAAATTACTTAAACTAGATGAAGAAGGTGACATGACTTTATCCTCTCAAGAAGATGAAGCATTACAAAATGTTTTGCCTTTATTAGCCTACTTAAATTCTCCGCAAAATCCTTTTGCGCGAAACGGCTTATTAGGTAAAGAAATATCTAACTCATTTCATAGTGCAGCTCTTGATGCCTATAGGAAACATGAATCGCAACAGTCTGCTGGTAATTATACATACCACTATCAGCATAAAAAAGGCCCGGCAGTCATATTTAATGAAGACCAAATTGAGGCCTTAATCTATGGCGCACCTGAAAAACAACAAACTAACTCGGTTGTATCATTTTTTAGAAGCTTAGTTACTGAAAATAGCACCTCAGCTAACAGCAGATATTTAACTCAATCTGAAGAGCGCAGGCAGCTATTACAGCTACCCCCACCGCCTGAACTTTTGTTGTTGATGCCACCAGAAGAACAAAATAAAGATCAAACTATTAAATTAAGTAAATAAGACCGCATAACCCCCTGCTTAGGCAGGGGTTTTTTACGTTGTTTTTTTTACTCGCTTCGGGTTTAATAACTGCAATTATTAGGTATAGAAAATGAACAAGGCAGTTATTAATTCTCCCTCTGAGCGCACCTTAAATTATATTTTTTGGGCTTTCCTGATCATCCATGTTTTAGCTTGGACATTAGTGCCATTCTTCGTGCGCTATACACTCCCATTAGACTCGATGGAAGGCTATGTTTGGGGTCAGCAACTCCAATGGGGCTATGACAAAAATCCCTTCATGAATGGGTGGTTAACTGCACTAGCTGTATATTGGGGTGGATACTCTGGCTGGATGATTTATTTCTTTAGCCAACTTTCTGTAGCATTCTGCTTTTGGGGAGTTTGGCGACTGGGAAAAAAGATATTGCCGCCCGTATATGCCTTATTAGGCGTTCTGCTGCTAGAAGCAGTTCAATATTATAATTTTCACGCTATCGACTTTAACGATAATACTTTAGAGCTAAGCTTGTGGGCTTTATTAAGCCTATGTTTTTATCAAGCGCTGCGTGGTCGCACTGCAAAAGAAATAAACTGGGCTTGGATAGGCTGTGGAATATTCGCCGGTTTATGCATGATGACCAAATACTACTCGGTAGTTTTGTTCGCACCCATGCTGCTATTCTTTGTTTTATTCAAAGAAAATTATGCTGCATTAAAACGACCGGGATTCTACCTCGGTGTTATTCTATTTTTAGCGATTATTACCCCTCACATCGTGTGGCTTTTCTCTCACGATTTTGTCACTATCACTTACGCTTTTGATCGTGTCAGCAGCCCACCAACCCTATGGAATCATATTACCTATCCTTGGCAGTTCTTCTATGAACAATTTGAGGCTATTTTACCAGCGCTGCTGTTAGCTTTAATATTATTACTAGGCAAAAAGCCCGCCCTCCAAAAAACACTTTCGCTAACAAGATTCGATAAAACATTTTTAATCATAGTAGGCCTCGGGCCCTTCTTGTGTACTGCTTTATTATCTTTTTTAGCTGGATTTAAGTTACGTGCTGGCTGGGGTGAACCTTTATTTTCTTTAGGCGGACTTTTGCTAATAGCCTATTTACAGCCACGCATGACACCAACCAAGCTTTATAGTTTTGTAGGAATTTTAGCTAGCTTACTTTTGTTGGCATTGGGCGGGTATAGCAAAGCATTTATCGATGGCAAAAAGCCTTCGAGCGCAAACTTCCCAGGTGCTGTCCTGGCTAGAAATCTAACCCATGTTTGGCACGAACGTTACCACCAAGCTCTACCTTATGTTGCTGGTTCTCGTTGGCTTTCAGGTAATATTGCTTTTTATTCACATGATCATCCGAAGGTTTACATTAATTGGAATAAAAAATTTAGCCCGTGGATAAATGAGAGCGAACTTAAAGAAAAAGGCGCAATTTTTATTTGGGGGAAAGACGAACCTTTACCTCAAGATTTTAAAGAACGCTTTCCTAATATTGAGCAGCAGCAAATCGTGCATCTTACTTGGTACAGAAATAAAAACTTACCGCCCATTGAAGTGAATGTGGCATTTTTACCGCCTAGGTCTTAATTAGAGAAGCTTTTGTCATTCCAGCCTCCTGTCATGCCAGCGTAGGCTGGCATCTACATTCTCTACAAGCTAGCCTGAGACCCCAGCGTTCGCTGGGGTGACACATTACGCAGCATTCAGAATGGATGATCCAACGTTCGCTTATAAAGGAATCACTTCTGAATTGAAATCACCCGGTGCAGCTCGCCTAATACAAAATCAATCTCTTGAGCTGTTGTAAATCGTCCGAATGAAAAACGTAAAGCGCATTTTGATTGCTCATCGGATAAACCAATAGCTCTTAACACATGGGAAAATTGAGTGGATTGAATGCAAGCTGAAGAAGTAGATAAAGCCACATCTGGCATAGAACGCAGCAATGTATTCGCTGGAATATCGGCAAAGCGCAAATTAACAATATGTGGGACTGCTTGATTTACACTTCCATGCAATACATACGGCAAATCTTTAATGCCATTCAGAAATTGTTCGCAACGATCAGCCACGTTTTGGCTATCTTTAAACAACTCCATTTGTGCAATAGCGAAAGCTTCACCCATTCCGACGATTTGATGAGTTGCTAAAGTGCCTGAACGCATACCCTGTTCCTGGCCACCACCGTGTATTTGCGCAGCAACTTTTACCCTAGGTTTTCGGCGCATATAAAGTGCGCCCATACCTTTCGGGCCATATACTTTATGTGCACAGAGAGACATTAAATCGATAGGTGTTTGTGTTACATCAATGTTAACTTTACCTACCGCCTGCGCCGCATCCACATGTAATAAAATGCCGCGTTCTGCGGTTATTTCTGCAATAGCTGCAATGTCTTGGACGACACCCAATTCATTATTCACATACATGACAGACACTAGAATCGTATCGTCTCGCAATGCAGCTCGGAATTTTTCTATATCAATTAAGCCATCCGATTCAGGCGTTAAATAAGTAACACTAAAACCTTGTTTTTCGAGATATTGGCAAGGATCTAAAACCGTTTTATGTTCTGTTTTTACCGTAACGATGTGCCTGCCTTTTTGTTGATAGAGATCAGCAGCGCCTTTTAAGGCTAGATTATTTGATTCGGTTGCACCCGATGTCCAAATGATTTCGCTAGCTTCAGCTGCAATAGCAGCCGCAACTTGCTCTCGCGCTTGCTCAACGGCATGTTTAGCAACGTGGCCAACAATATGAACTGAAGAAGGATTTCCAAATACGCCGTCAGCTGTTAGATACAGCTTCATTTTTTCAGCGACGCGCGGATCGACTGGCGTAGTAGCTGCATAATCTAAATAAACAGGGCGCATTTTAACTAGAAGCAGCCATGTGTGGCTTTAAAACTTTTAATAATTCACGAATAACAATTGGATTGGCAGCAACGACATCGCCAGTTTTTAAGTAGCTTTCACCGCCTTCAGGGTCAACAATTAAACCACCGGCTTCTTTAACTAATAGTACGCCGGCTGCAATATCCCAAAGCTTCAAGCCCATTTCCCAAAAGCCATCGAGCCTGCCGCAAGCGACATAAGCTAAATCTAATGAAGCTGCTCCTGGTCTACGTACATCGCCGCAAATGGGGACAATAGATTTCAACATATTGATATAGGTATTTTGGAGGCCTTTTGAATGAGGAAAGCCTGTACCCAACAAACAACTTTCTAATTTCTTCTGATTAGCAACACGTATTCTTCGCTCATTCAAATGCGCACCTTTACCACGACTAGCAGTAAACAACTCTTGGCGAACAGGATCATAAATCACCCCGTGCTCAATCCGGTTGCGATAACTATAAGCAATTGAAACAGCAAAATGCGGGAAACCGTGAATAAAGTTTCTCGTGCCATCGATAGGATCGATAATCCACATTCCATCATGCTCACCAGCTCTTCCACTCTCTTCACCTAAAAAGCTATGTTGTGGATAAGCTTTGCTTATGATGCCAATAATCTCTTTTTCAACTAGGCGGTCGACATTAGTCACATAATCGCGAGGAGCTTTTTCCTGAATATTCATTTTATCGGGACGATCCATAGCACGAATGATAAGATCGCCTGCAGCTCGGGCAGCTTGAATAGCAATATTTAATAATGGTTCACGCATCGTTCGCTCTTTGAATTCAACTAGTTAGGCTTAATCGACTCTGGGGAAGGTAGTAAAACATTGTGGTACATTTATGTCAATGGCTACAGGCGATGGGTAACCAAAACCATTTCTTTTTAACCTCAGTTTATGTTATTAAAATCAGCATAATGCAGCGTCCGCCTGTATAATTTTAAAGCAACTCATGGCGAAACTAAAAGGTAAAATATGTTGTCTAACGTAAGAATTGTCCTCATTAACACATCTCACCCGGGCAATATAGGTTCAGCTGCCCGCGCCATGAAGACCATGGGGCTATCATCACTCTACCTCGTCGAACCCATCCTATTCCCCCATCCAAAGGCTCAAGAAATGGCTGCTTCAGCTGGTGACTTAGTTGAACAGGCTATCGTCGTAAACAGCCTAGATGAAGCTTTAACAGGCTGCACTTTGGTCATTGGCACCAGCGCGCGCTCCAGGACGCTTCCGTGGCCACTACTGACCCCTAGAGAAATGGTTAGCAAAGTGATGCCTGAAGCAAAAAGCTCGTCCGTCGCTATTTTATTTGGCCGCGAACAAAATGGATTAACTAATGATGAGCTGCAACGTTGTCATTATCACGTGCATATTCCCAGCAATCCTGAGTACTCCTCTTTAAATATTGCTGCGGCAGTTCAATTAATTGCTTATGAATTGCGAATTGCTGACCCCTCACTCATGATTGAAAATGAGCTTGGGCCAGGCAACGATGATTATTGGGATTACCGTTTAGCTACTGCA
>CAZXFO010000248.1:0-2338 GCA_964639745.1 uncultured Coxiellaceae bacterium
GATCTTGTTTAGAGCGTCTTTCATATTCCAGTTCTGCTTCCTCAATCATTTTTTTAACTTCTGGATCATTTTCGTCAATTTTGTTTCCTCGCATTGCAAATTCTGTTAATGGATCCATTAGTCCGTGAACTGCTTGTAAGCTTTTTTTAGTAAGCATGTTAGCACGTGTACCGATAAAAAGATTTTTTAGACGTTCTGGAGGCAAGCTTTTTACTATTTTTTCTATATGATGATCTCGCAAGCGGTTAGTATTTAAATTAACAGAATTAATTTGCGGGTTTTCCATTAATAATTCTATTAAGGCATCCACTGTTCCAGATTTCATGCCGACATAATTTACAAAGAAATCCAAGCTATGAACATTTATATGTTGTTTTAAGGTATTGCTTAATAATCTGATGGATTCCTTATCTAGAGCGCCTGTATCCCACGAAATTTCATTGGATAAAAAATTGTTGGGATTCTTTAGAAACTCCTCAATGGCTATTTTATGTTGTCTGCATTCTTCATCTTTGTCTTTTTGAGCCTGAATGGCATTTTGATATATGCTTTTTACTTCCTCTGAGTGGTTAATACCAAAATAGCTGTTGCCAGACACTAAAGATATGATGGTAAATGGTGATGTCTCATCCATGTCATCTAGTAGTGTGAGAGCATTAAAAGTAAGCTTAGGGTTACTTGCAAGATTGAAGCTTTGATAGTGAAAAAGAGTGGATAGAGTTTCTCTAATGATTGTTAGGTGCTTATCTTCAAGATCATTATTACTTAAATCAATAGATTCAATTTGCAAGTTATTAACCAATAAATTGGCTAGCTTGTGAAAAGCTTCATCATTTTTACCTAACTTACATCCGCTAAGGTTTATGTAGATAACATTTTCATGGTCAAAAAGTTGCTTATTTAAAAGCTCTAAATCGTCAATATCCATTTCGCCAAGGCTAGCTGTGTCCCAATTGAATTCATTTTTGGAATAATCGTAATTTAATATGTAGTTTTGTTTGCGAACTTTGAGTAGATTCGATTGTGGGTCGTTATGTCCGAACATAGCGGTACCTCTATAATTTAGGGCTTTTGTAAGTTGAGGGCTCATCATTTTCGCTTATATTATCATTGCTTTTGTTATTGTACTAAGCTGCTATTGCTTAGATAGCTACAAGATGTAAATAAATTAATCAATGCAATTAAGAAGATGCCGATACTAATGTAAACCCTTAGCCTGAATTAATGCTATCCCATAGCTTTACAAAAGCATGAAGTAAGCAACTTTACCTTGAATGGCTATACTTTAGTATATCTATACTGGTATCAGCAATGAGTAGCAGCTTTTCTCAGGCCTTGTGCGAGAAGTTTCAAAAGATGATACGCTATATATTTATTGCCATGGCTATGTAGATAAATTTCATAAGCCAACAGGAGAAATTGGTGGAGACACTTTTTATTTTGCTAGCGGTAAAAAGACAAAAAAAGAAGTAAAATTAACGCCATTAATGTTAGCGGAACATTTAGAAAGAGAGGGCCTTAATTTTGAACATAAAAAATTAAAGCTATTTTCTTGTTATAGCAGTGAGTTTGTGCCTTTATTATCTGTGATAATGGGCAAAAAATGGAAGGACTTAGAAATATACGGATATAAAAATGAAACTATTCCTGCAGGGACTGACTTTCATAAAATAGCTGGTTTAACGTATGAAGAAGGCGTTGCTTATCGAAAAGCTGACAAAGAGATAATGGAAAAGGAAAAAGCAGGCCTTTTTCGGGCTAAGCTACACCGTGTGGCATATAAAAATGGAAAGCAAATTGAATTTGAAGTTAGTAATGAAGAAAAGAAAATTGAATCTGCTGTTAATGAACTAGATGAAAATTTTTCTAATTTGAAACTTAAATAGGTGACTGTATGTTTGGTAGAAATAAATTGAAAGAAGAAGCTAAGGAGCATGATAATCAAGAAATCATAGAGCCTAAAGAATCAGGCGATGCTTCTACATCACTTATGTTCCAAAAAATGCAAGCAATAGCTAGTTTCTCCCCTTCAAAAAATTTGGAGTCCGAGATCAGTGATTACGTTAAAGAGATAGTGCAAAAGCTGCGGCATAATGATCCTGAATTGAAAGTGCTAGACTTAAAGAAAAAAGAATTAGCTTCTCTGGAGAAGAAAGCTATCTTTGCTGCACTGGCTTTAAATCATACTGTAGAGGAAGCAGATTTTAGCGCAACCTATTTTACCCCTGAAGACGCTAAGGATTTTGCTAGAGCGTTTTCAGTTACTGATAACTACACATTAAAGCTTTTAATATTGAATTATAATGAGCTGGGTGATGAGGGTATAGAAAGGATTGTG
>CAZXFO010000249.1:0-3232 GCA_964639745.1 uncultured Coxiellaceae bacterium
TCCTCGCCCTTATCACGAACATTTAGACATTAACATTTGGTATAACAGTTATATTAGAACTTACCTAGAGCGCGATGTGCGTAGTCTTATTCAAGTTCGCGATTTGTCTACATTTCAATTGTTTTTAAAGTTATGTGCAGGACGGCACGGTCAATTACTCAATTTAAATGCTTTAGCCAATGATTGTGGAATATCTCAAACGACTGCTGCGCACTGGATTAGTATCTTAGAATCAAGTTATATCGTGTTTAGGCTTCGCCCACATTACCAAAATTTTAATAAGCGTTTAATTAAGACATCAAAGCTTTATTTTTATGACACTGCAATTGTTTGTCAATTATTGGGGATAGAGTCGCCAAAGCATTTGCAAACGCATGTGCAACGCGGAGCAATTTTTGAAGGGTTTGTTTTGACAGAGATATTGAAATATTATTTAGCAAAAGGTAAAACAGCGCCATTATATTTTTGGCGTGACCATCTGGGGTCTGAAGTAGATGGCTTATTAGAAAGAGGCGCAGAGCTATTTGCATTTGAGATAAAATCCACCAGCACTTTTAGTCCTGATATTTTAACAGAGATGAAGCGCTGGAAGAAAATCGCGGGCGATAAAGCTAAAAATATGTTTTTAATTTATAGTGGTGAAGAAAATTTTAAATATGAAGATGTTAATGTGGTATCATGGAATAATATCCAAAAACTCTTCCAACAAAAAATTCAATTATGAAACATTCAGTTCGTTCACTAGCTGTTACAGCTATTAATAATGTAGTAGAGAAAAAACATTCTTTAACGGATTCTCTCACAACTGAATTGCCCAAATTAAAAGACTCGCGCGATCAGGCATTGTTACAAGCCATTTGTTTCGGTGTTTGTCGATGGTATTCTCGTTTGGATGCGATCGCGAAACACTTTTTAGAGAAACCACTAAAAGCCAAAGATCAAGATGTTTATGTGCTTATCCTTATTGGATTATACCAATTAATAGACATGCGTATTCCTGAATATGCGGCAGTGACAGAAACTGTGCGGGCTTTAAAAAAAACATGGGCTAAAGGATTGGTCAATGGCATTTTAAGACGCTATATACGCGAAGCTAATACATTAAATCTAACAGAGGAAGAAAATTTTTCTCATCCTCATTGGATGATTGAAAAATTAAAACAGGATTATCCAAAAGATTGGGAAAATATTCTAACGGCAAATAATCAACACCCGCCTTTTTCTTTACGTGTAAATCAAAGAAAATTATCGCGGGAAGACTATTTAAAAAAATTAGTAACAGCAGAAGTGATTCCTGTGACAGAAACAGGAATTATTGTAGACCCAATGAATGTTCAGGAATTACCAGGTTTTGTTGCAGGCGAAGTGTCGGTTCAAGACGGTGGAGCGCAGCTCGCTGCTGAATTATTGCAATTATTACCTCATCAACGGGTATTGGATGCCTGCGCCGCACCTGGCGGAAAAACAGCGCATATTTTAGAACGAGAACCGAGTGTGACTTGTGTTGCTGTGGACCATGATCCAGATCGTGTTGAATTGATTAAAGATAACTTACAGCGTTTAACGCTTTCAGCGGAGTGTGTGACTGCGGATGTTTCAGACACAAAAAAATGGTGGGATGGTAAATATTTTGATCGAATTTTATTAGATGCCCCATGTTCAGCAAGTGGGGTGATCAGACGGCATCCAGACATTAAATTATTGCGTTATGCAACTGACATTGTTGAGTTGTCTAAGACGCAATTGCACTTATTGAACAGTGTTTGGGCTTTACTCAAGCCAGGGGGATTATTGCTGTATGCAACTTGCTCAATTTTTCCAGATGAAAATGTACAAGTATTAAAGCAATTTTTAACATTGCATCCAGAAGCCAAAGAAGAAAAAATACATGTTTCCTGGGGACGAGAATGCGAAATAGGCAGACAAATTTTGCCAGGTATGCATAATATGGATGGTTTTTATTACGGGTGTTTGAGAAAATAAACACCTTGACATGACAAGTAGTGCCAATGGTAAATGAGTAATGATTGAGCGGTTTAAAGAGGTAAGAATATGCGCATAGAATACGACGTTAAACTTGACTTTAAAGATGTATTAATTAGACCTAAACGCAGTATTCTCAAATCGCGATCCGAAGTTTTTTTGGAGCGCGAGTTTAGTTTCAAACGGTCAGGCGTAACCTGGAAAGGCGTACCTATAGTTGCAGCGAATATGGATCACACAGGTACATTTTCGATGGCTACTGCCTTGGCAGAACATCAATTGTTAACGGCGATTGATAAATTTATTACTCTTGATGAATGGGTTGCGTACGCTAAAAAAAATCCAAAAGAAATTCAATCCTGTTTTGTTTCAATCGGTATTGCAGAGCATGATTTTGAAAGAGCTAGAGATGTCATAAAAGCAACAAATGTTCCTATGATTTGTTTAGATGTTGCAAATGGTTATACAGAACGATTTGTAAATTGCTTAATGCGTTTGCGAGATGCGTTTCCAAATAAAGTTATTATGGCAGGGAATGTTGTAACTGGCGAAATGGTTGAAGAATTGATTCTTTCTGGTGCTGATATCGTAAAAATTGGTATTGGTCCAGGTTCTGTTTGCACTACGCGTGAAAAAACCGGTGTAGGTTATCCACAATTATCAGCCATCATCGAATGCGCTGATGCGGCACATGGTTTAGGTGGTCATGTATGCGCAGACGGTGGCTGTGTTACACCTGGAGATGTTGCAAAAGCATTTGCAGCGGGTGCAGATTTTGTCATGTTAGGTGGTATGTTATCAGGTCATGATGAATGTTTGGGCGAGGTAATTGAAGAAGAAGGCAAGCATTATAAGCGTTTTTATGGGATGAGTTCATCTGAAGCCATGGAAAAACATCACGGCTCAGTTGCGGAATATCGTGCTAGTGAAGGTCGATCCGTTAATGTTCCTTATCGTGGTCCAGTTAAAAATACTATTTTAGATATTCTTGGCGGTATTCGTTCAACATGCACGTATGTGGGAGCGCAGCGGCTAAAAGAATTATCAAAACGAACTACTTTTATTCGTGTATCAGAGCAATTGAATGAATCGCTTGCGCAGTTTGATACCAGAGCGAATAAATAAATCACAATCTGTCAATCACTCGATGGCGGGGAATCCACGTTTTCCCGTCATTCTTTCGCAGCCGCCGGGAATTCCCGCGTCATCTGTCATCCCGATGGCTTATAGCTTCGTTCTCTGGGTGCCA
>CAZXFO010000250.1:0-9375 GCA_964639745.1 uncultured Coxiellaceae bacterium
AGCGTCTTATAGGTGATGTGAAATGCGCATAAGCATCGCATGACAACCCAAAATGGCCTTTATTAACTGGGCTATATACCGCCTGACTTAATGAGCGTAACAGCATAGTCTGTATTAGATGAGCATCTGGTCGACCTTCAATTGAATCTAATATCCTAGCAAAATCAGCTGGCTCAGGCTGCTTTTTAGCCGGTATTTTAATTCCCATTTCATTTAAAAAGCGTCTTAAATCATTTAACTTCTCATCACCCGGCGGCTCATGATCACGGTATAAAGCTGGGCAGCGTTTTTTTAATAAAAATCGGGCAGCAGAAATATTAGCAGCCACCATGCACTCTTCGATTAAGCGATGAGCGTCATTACGGATTGCGGGAACAACTTTTTTAATCTTTCGGTTTGAGCCGAAAACAATTCTAGTTTCTGGGAAGTCAAAATCAATCGCGCCACGGCGTTTACGTTCGCTACGCAGCACATGGTATAAATCAAATAAATTTTCAATGGCGGGAACTAATGCCTTAAATTTCTCACGTACTTGCTCATCCTTTTGGGCACCTATAGCGTAAACTTGATTATAAGTTAAACGAGCATGAGATTTTATTATGCCTTCATAAAAGTCATATTTAGTGACATCGCCCTTACCATTTACGAGCATTTCACAAACTAATACTAAACGATTAACATGCGGCTTGAGCGAACATAAATTATTAGAAAGCTCCTCTGGCAACATAGGCACTACGCGCCCGGGAAAATAAACAGAATTTCCTCTTTTTAGTGCTTCTTTATCCAAAAACATTCCTGGCTTCACATAATGACTTACATCTGCGATAGCAACATATAAACGAAAACCACCGTTTTTTTGTGGCTCACAATAAACCGCATCATCAAAATCTTTAGCATCTTCACCATCTATCGTTACAAAAGGTAACTGGCGCAAATCAACACGGCCATCAGCCGCTGATTCAGGAACATCATCAGCAAATTCGCTAGTTTCATTAAAAACTTCCTCAGGCCACAGATAGGGAATTTGATGATTTCTAATTGCGACATTGATTTCGAGGCCGGGCGCCATATGGTCGCCTAAAATTTCTATCACTTTACCGACGGGACGAGACTGTATTGTAGGCTGAGATGTAATAGCAACAATAACCATCTGGCCCTCTTTCGCTTCGCCACAATCTTGAGGAGGAATTGCGATATCATGAGTTATTCTTTTATTCACCGACTGCACATAGGCAACACCCGAATCTACAAAAAATCTTCCAACTAATTCTGACGTATTCCTTTCGAGCACATCTACAATCATGCCTTCTCTTCTGCCACGAGCATCCTCATTTAAAACTCTGGCCAGAACGCGATCCCCATGAAATACCATCCGCATTTGTTTAGGACCTAAAAATAGATCCTCACCGCCATCATCAGGCGTTACAAAACCAAAACCATCTTTATGGCCAATAATACGGCCAGCAATTAATTCCATTTTGGAAATAAGACCGTAGGCACCTCTACGATTTTCATGTAGCTGACCATCACGGACCATAGCAATTAGACGACGACGCAATGCTTCTTGATCATCTGGCTTTTTTAACTTTAACTCTGCTATAAGCTGACTACGAGTAGCAGGCTGAGCTCGCTCTTCGAGGTGTTGTATGATGAATTCGCGGCTAGGAATTGGGTTCGTATACTTTTGAGCTTCCCTCTCTTTATGTGGATCTTTCTTCGACACTATGGAGTCCTTCTGTTGTTGCGGTTTTTACAACATATTTATATTTAGATAAGATACATGAACTCATCCGAAGAAACTAGGAAGTATTCAAATGAAATTTAAAGGGATTTTTATTATTCCGCTCTCGTCTGCACTTATTTTGCTCAGCTCTTGCTCTGCGCTTAAGTATAGCGACGACCCGAACTATTCAATCTGTAAACAGCTGGAAAGAGATATCCAATTTGGCGGCCGCACTAGCTACTCACCTGAAGTGAGGAACGCTACAACCGATATTAGGCGACTTCAATCCACTTATGACAAGATGAATTGCTCAAAATATCAATGGCTTAGCTTTTAACTGGCCCGCGTTCAATACTCCATTACTAGTCTACTCGCATTAATAGGCCCGGGTGTGCTATTATCCACCCCCGTAGATTGTTTATAGCCGTTATGTTTCAGAGGAGATTTTATGAGCGAATATTTATTACAGTATGGGTTTGGTTTTCTTCATATCCTACCTTGGTGGAGCTATGTTGTTATTACATTAGTACTCGCCCAAACTACTATTTTCAGCGTCACTCTTTATCTACATCGCCATCAATCTCATCGCGCTATTGAACTACACCCTATTGTTAGCCATTTTTTCCGTTTTTGGTTGTGGTTAACAACTGGAATGACAACTAAAATGTGGGTAGCTATACATCGCAAGCATCACACTAAAGTCGAAACCGTTGACGATCCACACAGTCCGCAAGTATACGGCCTTAAGAAAGTCTTCTTTGAAGGCGCTGAACTCTATCGTGATGCCCCTAAAAAAGACCCGCAGCTATTAGAACGCTATGGCAATGGCACTCCTGACGATTGGCTTGAGCGTAAAATCTACACGGCACACAGCGCGCTAGGTCTAGGCGTTATGTTTGTAACTAATATTCTTTTATTTGGCGTGCCTGGTGTTAGTATTTGGGCCATCCAAATGTTATGGATCCCGCTATTTGCTGCTGGCGGTATCAATGGTATTGGTCATTACTGGGGCTACCGTAATTTCGAAACCCAAGATACTTCGTGCAACCTAACTCCTATCGCCTTTTTTTGTGGCGGTGAAGAGCTTCACAATAACCACCATACCTATGCAAACTCTGCAAAATTCTCTGTGCAACCTTGGGAGTTTGATATTGGCTGGATGATGATTCGAATTTTACAAGTATTTGGCTTAGCCAAACCTAATTATGTGCCACCTAAACCTGTATACATGAAAGACAAAACCACAATTGATACAGAGACCTTAAAAGCGCTCATGCGTAATCGCTTCCAAGTGCTTGCTCAATACGGCAAACGCGTAATGATGCCTGTTTTGCGAGATGAGAAACGTAATGCAAGCGGTGAAAGCAAAGCGCTATTAAGCAACGCCCGCCCACTATTGATGCGCGACTCCGCTTTCATTGATGAAAATGGCAAAGCCACCTTGGAAACTACTTTGTCTAAGTTTAACCAACTCAGCACAGCCTACCAATTGCGCTTGCAGTTACAAAACTTATGGCAACAAACTACAGCCACCCAAAAAGAGTTGGTTGATAGCTTGCACCAATGGTGTGTAACCGCCGAACAAACAGGCATTAAAGCTTTGCGTGATTTTGCTAAGCATATTAAGACATTTGCTTTACAATCTGCTTAAACTAAATGAAAGAGCAGAGTGAGTACTCTGCTCTTTTTCTTTCTGACTTATCGCATTAAACTGCAACTGCACCGCGAATGGCTGGATGACATTGATAGTTTAAAATCTCAAAATCTTCAAACTGGTAATCAAAAATTGATTTGGGTTTACGCTTAATTTGCAGCTGTGGCAGTTCATAAGTATCGCGCGAAAGCTGGAGCTTTACCTGCTCTAAGTGATTTGTATAAATATGACAATCACCACCTGTCCAAACAAAATCGCCTACATCTAAATCACACTGTTGAGCAATCATATGGGTCAGTAATGAATAAGATGCAATATTAAACGGCACCCCGAGGAATGAGTCGGCCGATCGCTGATACAATTGGCAAGACAACTTGCCATCAGCAACATAAAATTGAAATAAAGCATGGCAAGGCATTAATGCCATTCGCGGTAACTCCCCGACATTCCATGCACTGACGATTAAACGTCTAGAATCAGGATTATTTTTTATCTGATGAATTAAGTCGCTGATTTGGTCAACAGTTTCTCCATTTGCTTTAGGCCATGCCCGCCATTGTTTGCCATAAACAGGACCAAGGTTACCTTGTGGATCTGCCCATTCATCCCAAATAGTCACTCCATTTTCATTAAGGTAGCGAATATTGGTATCTCCTTGCAAAAACCATAGTAACTCATGGATGATACTGCGAGTATGTAGCTTTTTAGTAGTGACTAAAGGAAATCCTTGCTGTAAGTTAAAACGCATTTGGTATCCAAAAACGCTTATGGTCCCCGTACCAGTTCGGTCGGATTTTTCGACACCGTGATCGAGTATATGCTGCAAATATTCTAAGTATTGTTTCATGGTTTCACCTTGTTACGACTATATGCTTGGACAAGCAAAATAATACCAAACAATATCATTGGTAGCGATAATAATTGTCCCTCGGTACCAATGCCCCAAAGTAAGCCAATTTGACTATCAGGCTCCCGGTAAAATTCAACCAGGCTGCGAAATATTCCGTAGCAAAATAAGAACAACCCAGAAACCGCTCCAGATGGACGCGGCTTCGAGGAATATATCCATAAAATCAAGAATAAAACTACGCCTTCCAAGGAAAATTCATATAGTTGCGAAGGATGGCGAGGCAAAGATCCAGCAGCAGGAAAAACCATAGCCCATGACACATCGGTTACACGGCCCCACAATTCGCCATTAATAAAATTTCCAATACGGCCAAGCCCTAAACCTACTGGCACCACTGGGGCAATAAAATCGCAGATTTTAAATAGCGAAAGATTAGCTTTTCTTGCATACCACCATAATGCCAAAGTAACACCAATAAGCCCTCCGTGAAAAGACATGCCTCCTTTCCAAGTTTGGAACAACAAGAGCGGGTCAGAAAACAATAAACGCCAATCGTAGAAAACCATATAGCCAACCCGCCCGCCAATTATGACTCCTAAAGCCCCATAAAATAATAAATCTGTAAGCTGCTCATGCTTAAAGCCAGGCTGGAAATTATGTTTAACACGAAATGAAAGCAGCACCCAACTTAATACAAACCCAAAAAGATACATAAGCCCATACCAATAAACAGGCCAAGAACCTAAATGAAAAGCAACGGGATCAAATTGAGGATAATTCATATTATTTCCTTCTATCGGCCAGCCCGGATCAAATTACTCAAACCCACTTTCTCCAGCTCAGCTTCCATATGATTTCGAATCGCTGCTGCACTTTCCATGCTTAGCACTTCCTGTAACAGCTGACTGGCTCTTTTCTTGGTAAATTTTCGAATGACATATTTGATTCGGCTAAGAGATGAAGCATTCATGCTCAATGAATCGAACTCCATTGCAACAAGCAGCATCACAGCAACTGAGTCACTTGCAATTTCTCCGCAAATACTGACATGTTTTCCTTCTTGATGTCCATGCTCTACAATTTGAATTAAAGCTCGTAAAACAGCTGGATGTAGCGAGTCAAATAAATTAGCAACACGAGCGTTATTGCGATCTACGGCTAAAAGATATTGTGTTAAGTCATTACTGCCCACCGACAAGAAATCCACACGCTTGGCCAAAGCTCGTGCTTGGTAAATAGCAGACGGGACTTCCATCATGATACCTACTTGTGGCATATCGACTTCGTAGCCTTCTTCAATTATTTCTGCGTGCGCTTTTCTTAACAACCGCAAAGCCTCATCCACTTCACTAACATCAGTAATCATAGGCAACATGATACGCAAGTTATGATAGCCCTCACTTGCACGCAACATAGCTCGAGCTTGGCTAAGAAAGATTTCTGGGTGATCTAAAAGCACTCGCACACCACGCCACCCCAAAAAAGGATTGTCTTCTTTGACAGGGAAATAAGGCAAGGCCTTATCACCACCAATATCTAGCATACGCATAATAACTGGACGTGGCGAAAAGGAAGCTAACAATTGGCGATAAATGACCCGCTGCTCTTCGCTTGAAGGAAAGCGTTCTCGTATCAAAAATGGTATTTCTGTTCTATACAGCCCAACTCCCTCAGCACCAGCGGCTAATGAAATCCCTATATCGGCTCCCAAACCTGTGTTAACCATCAAGACTACATGGTGATCATCTTTAGTAAGCGCCGGTTTGTCACGCAGCACTTGCAAAGAAGCATCTAACTTTTTTTCTTCATCCGCAAGATGTTGAAACTCCGCTAATACTTTAGCAGCCGGAGAAATATAGACTCGGCCATAATAACCATCTACGATAATTTCTTTGTCTTGCCATTCGAGGATTGCTGCATCGCTAATTCCCATTACTGTCGGAATATTTAATGCTCTTGCTAAAATTGCCACATGTGAAATGCTTGAGCCCTTGGCGCAGATAACTCCAGCCAAGCAACCCTCTGGTACTTCGGCTAAATCAGAGGGAGTAATTTCTTCTCCCATTAAAATAGTTTTCTCAGCATAGTTGGGCAAGGTGCGAGTATTTTTTTGCAAATAAGCAAGTACACGCCGGCCAATATCACGCATATCGGAAGCACGTTCTTGCATATACTCATTATCAAGATTCTCTAAATGACGTACGTGTGATTGAATAACATGTCTTAACGCGCCTTGGGCCCAATTACCTTTTCGAATTTCAGCAATAACTTCTTCCCCAAGCCCCGTTCGATCTAAAATATGCTGATAAGCATCAAACAATAATCGCTCTTCAGAATTTAAATTTGAATAGAGCCTTTCACCTAACATTTGCATATCTTTTCGGGCATTTTCTAATGCTGATTCTAACAAAGCTATTTCTGACTCTATATCATCTGGGTTTCGATCAGGCACTGCATCTAAATCTAACATAGGATAAATAACGACTCCTTTGCCGATTCCTATTCCAGGCGAGCCTGCTATACCTGAAAAAACTTCTTCTTGCGCATAAGCCATTTTACTTTCCAATACACAAGCTAACTGACCAGTAGCTTCAGCGTGAGCAATAGTAGTAGCCAGCTGTGTCGCTAAAGTAACTAAGAAGGCTTCTTCAGACTCGTCATAACGTCTTGGTTCTTTCTGCTGGACGATAACGACCCCTAATATTTGACGGTGATATATCACGGGCACACCAAGAAAAGCGCGATAAATTTCTTCTTTGACTTCAGCAATATGTAAAAAACGTGGATGCTTTACAGCATCATCAATATTGATTGGCTCCTCTCTTTCTCCAACTAAACCAATCAAGCCTTTGTCCTTAGGTATTTTTACCTTACCTATAGCTTGCGGATTTAAACCATCAGTAGCAATAAGGACGTATTCATTTGATCGACGATTCAACAAGAAAACTGAACAGGCGTCTGTATCTAGGGCTTTAGCTATCTCATGGACCATAATGTTTAAAGCCTCCTTAAAATCGGAGGTACTCGAAACTTCTTGGATGATTCTTCGTAATAGCGTTAACATCATTCATCTCTAAATAGGCGCGAAAGAACTAAAGGGGCAAATTCCTGCATGACGGCCTCATATACTTTCCTTTTAAACGGCACAATCTGCTTTAATGGGTACCAATAAGAAACCCAAGCCCAAGAATCAAATTCAGGATCATCTGTTGCTAGTAAGTTTATTGGAGCTTCTTTGTTTAGTAATTGCAGCAAAAACCATTTTTGTTTTTGGCCTATACAAACAGGATTGCCTCCTTTACGAATGAGGTTTTTGGGTAGATCATAGCTGAACCAATTTTTGGCTTGAGCTATGATTTTAACATCCTTAGATAGCAAGCCAATTTCTTCTTGAAGCTCTCGATACATGGCATCTTCAAGGTTCTCATTTTCTCGAACACCACCTTGTGGAAATTGCCAAGCAGCCATCCCCAAGCGTTTTCCTAAAAAAACCTGGCGATTAGAATTGACTAATACAATGCCGACCCCGCAACGATATCCTTGATTATCTATCACCTGTCGCGCTTCCTCGTTCAGCTGGTTTAAGCCCAAGACTCTTTTAAATATAAATCATTAGTACAAGAAAATCTTTGAATTATTTTAAAAATATGAAAATATGAGCTCTGGAGGAATTCACTATGCCAATTCGCGTTTTATTAAATGGAGCTACCGGCCGCATGGGTCAAGTAACCTCCAAAGCTATTCAAGAAGACCCAGACTTAGACTTAGTGGCTGAAACTGGTCGAAATGACAATCTAGCCCAGGCTATTAAAAAAACAGAAGCACAAGTGGTCATTGACTTTACCCGTCCTGAGGCTGTGTATCAAAACGCCTTAACCATTATCAAATCGGGTGCGCGTCCTGTGATTGGGACAACTGGATTAAAAACTCTGCAGATTGAAAAGCTACAAATTTTATCTAAGCAGCTAAAACGTGGTGGAATTATTGCACCGAATTTTTCAATTGGTGTTGTATTATTGATAAAATACGCACAAGAATTTGCCAAGCACTTTCCGCAGGTTGAAATAATAGAAATGCATCATGATAAGAAAAAGGATTGCCCTTCCGGCACCGCTATCTTTACTGCTGAAGCAATAGCCAAAACCCGCAAAGCGACAAAATCATCCGCTGTTAGTATTCATGAAAACATCAAAGGTTCTCGTGGCGCTAATTATAAAAATATCCCCATACATGCCGTAAGACTACCTGGTTTAGTCGCTCATGAACAAATAATCTTTGGTGATATAGGCGAAACCATTACCTTGCGTCATGACTGCATAGATAGACAATGTTTTATGCGGGGCGTGCTCTTAGCTTGCAAGAAAGTGATGAAGCTCAAACAGTTGGTTTATGGCTTAGAGGAAATTCTTTAGGGTAATAACACAAAAGGGCTTTCGCCCTTTTGTTGTGAAACGACAGATTAGCCATCATATGGCTATTAGTTAATTAATGAGTTTCACCTTTATAAGACACATGTTGTTGAGGGCCTGGGCAAGAACAACCTGCGATGGTACCCAAAACGACAAGCACACCAAGCACAGCGATTAACTTCTTCATTTTAAAGCTCCTTAAATTATATGAACCCACAAAATTTAGTATAGCTTAAGAAGCGAAAATAACACTAGCTACCGCTAAATAAGTGTATTTATTATCCCCTATCAACAAATAGTGGGCAAATAAAGCTCAAATTTTTGTGAGCTGCCGCTATAATGAGGTATACCACCATTACATAATAAGGAATTTTTTAGGCATTAAGTGTATTTATGGACTATATAAGATCATCATAACACTGGAGTAAACACAAGTGATTATATTGTTTCATTAGGGTAGGATCATACTTACCACTAGTTAGCTTAAAGTATTCAACAAAGCTGAATTGAGGAGGACAAAATGACTACCATTCTATATTTTCTACTTGGCTTATCTGCATTAATTGCACTTTCAGCCATTAAAATTTTGCGTGAATATGAACGCGCTGTCGTCTTTACTTTAGGCCGTTACACTTCAACCAAAGGCCCAGGCCTCTTTTTCATTATTCCAGTCCTACAACAAATGGTAAAAATCGACTTACGTACTATAGTCTTAGAAGTGCCGCCTCAAGATGTCATT
>CAZXFO010000251.1:0-1560 GCA_964639745.1 uncultured Coxiellaceae bacterium
GCTCTTTTTCTTCATCAAAAGCCTCTTTTAGTAATTCAGAACATATTTGTTTAAAAGGCTGCTCTAATGCTTCGTCATATAAATGATCAGCCGAATGTTTTTGCTTATACTGCTCAATAGATTCTTCTAAATTCTTCAAAACTGATACGAGCTCAGCTATCATATTTCGATAGCCTAAAAGCAATAGCTGCTCAGCATCTGCGGCCAGTTTATTTAATTCGGCAATTGCTGAAGCGCACGCTTTAGCCGCACCTTCTTTCGTGGCATAAGCCTTCTGGAAAATTTGAATTTTTTCTAATAAACGCTTTAGTAACTCTTGAAGATTACCTGAAAAATCTATTTGATAATCGAGGCGCTCAGGCATGGAGTCAATTTCATCTTTCATAAAGCGCATGAGCCCATAATCATTAGCAAAATCTTCAACATAGTCCAAGCGAGGATCATCGTTCAGGTCTTGTAGCGGGTCTAAAAGATACTTTTCATAATCTATTAAATGATTTTTTTTATAATCTTGAGCAGCCTGATCCAAAATATCTAATGCTTGCATCAAGTCGTCTGTCATATATAACCGTCTAGGTGTGCTCATGTTCTTACCTCTTAAGTGTGCCTATTATAGCCTAATTATGATCTTGTTTCTATTTTGGCCTCAGCTTTGGGCTCTCCTCAGAATTTGTAACTTCTTTCTTTATTTCCAATTCTGCAACTTGATTACGTAACTCTATATACTGATCAGTAGGTGCAACAGCAATTTTCCCTCTCCCATAAGGTAAGGTGACTTCTTTTTTATGGCTAAGCCATTCATCATAGGCTTTCAATGTCTCAGGTAAGACTCTATGACCTAGCTCTATTTGTTTGGTAATAACAGCAGCAAAGTCATCCATATTCCATAAATGGTGGATATCAAAATGAAATTTAGGTAGTGCTTTATTTAATAATAAACTGGCAACCTCCTTACTGCCGATTACCTCATGGATCTCACCCTCAATAAAAAACACTATCGTACCAATTTTTGAGGGTTTAAAGGGATTACGAACTTCTGAAGCATGCTGAAAAAAATTTCCAAGATGAGGCATTTCTTCTTTAAATTGCTTATTCTTTTCATCACTATAAACTGACTCTAACGGCGTTATATTGCCTTTTACAAACTTCCCCCTGATAAGCCTTTCTCTTATCTCGCGTCTTGCTTCGCGATGTTGTTGGTTGTCTGGATCAAATTCACAACCAACCTTTTTTTCAAATAGAAGAAGCTCTAATCTTAATCTTTTGGTGACCAACCTATTAACTCCTTCTATGTTGGTTTCCATAGCATAAATAGGCTCATTTGCTTCAGGCATGATTTTAAAAATGTTGCCTTTATAGCTATCACTAAATCCCAAAATAAATTGATCATAGTCACCGATAATTGGAACATTCCTTCCTTTAAATGATTTTGCTGCTATCAAAAAATCTTGGAAGTTTTTTTCTGCTGGGTTTTTGTATTGCAAATTAAAGCTATACTCTGCAATCTGCTTATAATCCCCTAATTCTGCTTCGTTCCACCATTCTGGTTTATCTAATAAA
>CAZXFO010000252.1:0-11441 GCA_964639745.1 uncultured Coxiellaceae bacterium
GATATTCTTATGACTAACATTGAAAACTTAAAAGAGTTGGTTTTGAAAGATTTTTCCTCGTGGATACAGCGAGCCGAAATCATTTGCGATGAATTAACGCTTGAAGTTGATTCAGATCACTTGCGTGATATAGCCTGCGCGTTGCGGGATAAGCCTAAATATAATTTTCAAATGTTGGTGGATGTTTGTGGTATTGATTATTTGCACTATGGCTATGCAGAATGGCAGACAGAATCCTCAACTGCCACAGGCTTTAGTCGTGGTGTAACCTCTATAACGGTAAAGACTCAGGAAGAATTGAAAAAACCAGCACGTTTTGCTGTGGTTTATCACTTGTTATCTTTAGAAAACAATCAGCGTATACGCTTACGTGCTTATCTTGATAATGAGCAACCTATTATTGAATCGGTTACTGATATTTGGCCTGCTGCTAATTGGTTTGAGCGAGAGGCTTTTGACTTGTTTGGCATTATCTTTAAAGGTCATCCAGATTTGCGACGAATTTTAACCGATTATGGTTTTATAGGGCATCCGTTCAGAAAAGACTTTCCATTGATTGGAAATGTTGAGGTGCGTTATGATGCGACTCAGAAACGAGTGGTTTATGAACCGGTGAGTATTTCACCTCGAGTGCTTGAGCCAAAAGTAATTCGTAAAAACAATAATTGGGCTCCACCAGCTGTACCAACTATGGATCAACCGCCTGCTGCCAGCCAGCAGAATCAACCAAAGTCGGGGAGCTAAAGCGATGTCTAATAAACTTCCTGAAATTCGTAATTATGTTTTTAACTTTGGTCCGCAACACCCTGCGGCTCACGGCGTGCTTCGCTTAATTTTAGAAGTGGATGGTGAAACTGTTGTGCGAGCTGACCCGCATGTTGGTTTGTTGCATCGTGCCACAGAAAAACTCGCTGAAAGTAAGCCTTTTAACCAATCTATCGGCTACATGGATCGCTTAGACTATGTTTCCATGATGTGTAACGAGCATGGTTATGTATTAGCAATCGAAAAATTATTTGGTATTCAAGCGCCAGAGCGTGCGCAATATATTCGAGTTATGTTTGATGAAATTACCCGCATTTTAAATCATTTGCTATGGCTTGGAGCGCATGCTCTTGATATTGGAGCGATGACGGTATTTTTATATGCCTTTCGTGAACGAGAAGATTTATTAGACTGTTATGAAGCAGTTTCAGGTTCACGTATGCACGCCAAATATTATCGTCCAGGCGGAGTTTATCGTGATTTGCCTGATAAAATGCCACAATATAAACCTAACCGTTTTCAATCCGCGAAAGAAATTGATCGTTTGAATGAAAATCGCCAAGGTTCGCTACTCGATTTTATTGAAGATTTTACCAATCGTTTTCCTGAAAAGGTGGATGAATATGAAACCTTGCTAACGGATAACCGCATTTGGAAGCAGCGCACCGTTGGAATCGGTGTTTTGTCTCCTGAAAGAGCGATAGCTTTAGGTTGTACAGGCCCGATTCTGCGTGGTTCGGGTGTTGCTTGGGATTTACGAAAAAAACAGCCGTATGAAGTATATGATAGGTTGTCGTTTGATATTCCTATTGGTAAAACCGGCGATTGCTATGATCGTTATTTGGTTAGGGTAGCTGAGATGCGCCAATCTAATCACATTATTCGTCAATGTGTGCAGTGGCTAAAGAATAATCCTGGTCCAGTAATGCTACAAGACAGTAAAGTGGCACCGCCCAAACGTGAAACCATGAAAGAAAGCATGGAGTCATTGATTCACCACTTTAAGCTAATGACCGAGGGCTATTGTGTGCCGGAAGGTGAAGCCTATGCTGCAGTTGAACATCCTAAAGGCGAATTTGGTGTGTATTTGGTTTCAGATGGAGCGAATAAACCTTATCGCTTAAAGGTTCGTCCAGCAGGGTTTCCTCATTTGGCTGCTTTAGAAGAAATAATACGTGGACATATGATCTCTGACATTGTGGCTGTGCTATCCAGTCTCGATATAGTATTTGGGGAGATAGACCGCTAATGACTCAGACCATACTTTCAGCTGAACTATGTGCCAAAATTGATGAATGGGTGAAGCGCTACCCGCCTGATCGTAAGGCTTCAGGAATATTGCAAGCTCTGCATTATGCACAAGAGGCGCACGGCGGTTCATTGAACGATGATATCTTAAATGCTGTGGCAGATTATTTAGGTATGCCGCGCACGTTAGTTTATGAAATAGCAACTTTTTATACCATGTATCATCTGAAGCCTATGGGCAAGCATGTTATTTCTGTTTGCAACAGTATTTCATGCTGGTTGAGCGGCTCAGAAGACATGCTGCATCATCTTAAAGATCGACTCAAAATTGAGATCGGAGAAACGACAGGAGATAAAAAGTTTTCCTTACGCGAAGTAGAATGTTTAGGGGCTTGCGCGGATGCACCCATGTGCCGCGTTAATAAAGAATACCGCGGCAATTTAACCCAAGAAAAAATTGATCAGATGTTAAGCGAGCTGGAGTAATAATGGCTAACGAAATTTGTTTCCGAACATTACATTTAGATAAGCCGTGGTCATTAGCAACCTACCAAAGCGTTGGTGGCTATGAGCAATGGAAACAAATTTTGCGTGATAAAATACCGCCTGAAAAAATTATCGAAGCAGTCAAAACATCTACTTTGCGAGGCCGTGGTGGGGCTGGTTTTTCAACCGGATTAAAGTGGAGCTTCATTCGTCACGATATTCCTGGCCAAAAATACGTACTTTGTAATTCTGATGAAGGTGAGCCAGGTACTTGCAAAGACCGTGATATCTTACGTTTTAATCCTCATCAAGTTATTGAAGGTATAGCTATCGCTGGTTATGCCATGGGTGCAACTATTGGATACAACTATATTCGCGGTGAATTTTGGGAGCCGTACCAGCGTTTTGAAGCTGCATTACAAGAAGCAAGAGAAGCTGGTTTAATTGGTAAAAATATTTTAGGCCAAGGTGTGGATTTTGAGTTGTATTCACATCTGGGTGCTGGCGCTTATATATGTGGTGAAGAAACCGCGTTGATGGAATCTTTAGAAGGTAAAAAAGGCTTGCCACGTTATAAGCCGCCCTTTCCTGCAGCACGAGGGCTTTACGGTCGCCCCACAACTATTAACAACACAGAAACCTATGCTTCTGTGCCAGTAATATTACAGCACGGCGCCGAATGGTTCTTGAATTTAGGTAAACCAAATAATGGTGGCTGCAAAATCTTTTCTGTTACTGGCCATGTGAATAAGCCTGGTAATTATGAAATTCCTTTAGGTACTCCGTTTAAAGATCTATTAGCACTAGCAGGCGGCTTAAAGGAAGGGCGTAAATTAAAAGCTGTTATCCCAGGTGGATCATCTATGCCCATTTTGCCAGCAGATATCATGATGGATCTCACTATGGACTATGACTCGATTCAAAAAGCAGGGTCAGGTTTAGGATCAGGTGCTGTCATTATAATGGACGATACGACTTGTATGGTACGCGTCTTAGAACAAATTTCTAAATTCTATATGGATGAATCCTGTGGCCAATGTACTCCCTGCCGCGAAGGTACGGGCTGGCTTTATCGCTTGGTGCATCGCATTGAACATAATGGTCAAGGTGAGTGCGCAACCATGGAAGATCTTGAAAATCTAGGTCGTGTAGCAAGAAACATTGAGGGTCGTACCATATGTGCTTTTGGTGAAGCGGCAGCTTGGCCAGTGGGTGGAATGTTAAAGCATTTTTATGATGAGTTTGTGCAACATATTCAACAGGGGAGATGTCCTTCTGCTTAATGGCGAGGGGTTAATGAATCCATGAGCGACTTAATTGAAATAGAAATAGACGGTAAAAAAATCCAGGCTAAGCCGCAACAGACTGTTATTCAAGCTGCGGATGAAAATGGTATTTATATTCCGCGTTTTTGTTATCACAAGGAATTAAGCATTGCAGCTAACTGTCGCATGTGTTTGGTAGACATTGAGAAATCTCCGAAGCCTATGCCTGCGTGTGCTATGCCGGTTGCTCCTGGTATGAAGATATCCACCAAGTCAGCAAAAACTGTTAGCGCTCAACGCGCCGTGATGGAGTTTTTATTAATTAATCATCCTCTAGATTGCCCGATATGTGACCAGGGTGGTGAATGTGAATTGCAAGACTTATCTTTATCCTATGGTGCTGCTCAATCTAATTTTTGTGAAGGAAAGCGCGCGGTTACAAATCCAGATATTGGCCCTCTTGTTGCAACTGAAATGACACGCTGCATACAGTGCACGCGTTGCGTGCGTTTTGGTGACGAAATTGCAGGCTTAAGAGAGTTAGGGGCTATTAATCGTGGCGAAGACATGACTATTACCACTTATGTCCAGCATGCACTTCATTCAGAACTTTCAGGTAATATTATCGATCTTTGCCCCGTTGGAGCTTTAGTTGCTAAGCCATCGCGCTTTAAAGCTCGCCCTTGGGAGTTAATTCAATATCCAAGCATTAGTCCTCACGATTGTGTTGGCACTAATATAAATCTCCATGCCAGAGATGGTGCGGTAATTCGCGCAGTTCCACGTCATAATCCCGAGATTAACGATATGTGGATTGCTGATAGAGATCGTTTTAGCTATGAAGCTCTGAACCATGAAGATCGCATTACACATCCGATGGTTAAGCTCGACGGTCAATGGGAAAAAACCGATTGGATGCCAGCATTAGATTTTGCTGTCGGTGGTTTTCGTCGTGTCATGGCTACCAGTAGCGGCGATTACATGGCAGGATTAATTTCTCCAAATTCCACACTTGAAGAGTTATTTTTACTACAAAAAATATTGCGTGGCCTCGGCAGCTCTAATATCGACCACCGCTTACGTCAGACCGATTTTCGCGATCAGGCTGAGATGCCACTAGTTCCTGGTTTAGGAGCTCCCATTGCGGAACTTGAAACTGCTGATAGCATTTTATTAATTGGTTCTAATATTCAACGAGAACAACCATTATTAGGTTTGCGTTTACGTAAAGCCTACCTGAAGGGTGCTGCTATCACCGCAATCAACATGGTGGACTATAAATTCCATTTCAGATTAAAGGCGAAAAAAATCGTAGCTCCGCATGAAATGGTGAACGCACTAGCAGGGGTTGCAAAAGCCTTATCGAATGGGCAAAGCAGCGCAGACAAAATTTTAGAGCAAGTCGCTGTCGATGATCATCATCGTGAGATGGCTAATTTATTAAAGCAAGGTAAGAAAAGCTTTGTTTTGGTAGGCAGTTTAGCCTTTAATCATCCACAAGCTTCTATTTTACGTCGGCTAGCGCGTCTTATTGGCGAATTAACGGGTGCTAAAGTAGGCTTCTTAACGGAAGGTGCTAATACAGCAGGCGCGTGGTTGGCAGGTGCTGTTCCTCATCGAAAATCAGGTGGCAAAGTTAATAACCAAATTGGTTTAAATGCTACGACCATGTTAGAAAAAAATCGTAAGGGTTTCCTTATTTTCAATTTTGAGCCCGATACCGATTTCGCTAATCCCCAATTAGTCCGCCACGCTTTGAAACAAGCTGATTTTGTAGTGGCGTTTTCTGCTTTTCGCAACCCCATGCTGGAAGAAGTTGCTAACGTTATTTTACCGATTGCCCCATTTAGCGAGAACAGCGGGACGTTTATTAATGTATCGGGCCAATGGCAAAGTTTTAAGCCAGCAGCAGAGTTATATGAAAATACTCAACCGGGTTGGAAAGTATTAAGCTCAATGGCTAATCTTTTTCAAATGCCTGGGTTCCGCTATGAAACGGTTGATAATATTAGAGAAGAATTACAAAGCCAAATACCAGCATCTGATTTAATGAATCATGGCGAGATTGATTGGCGTAATATTTCTTTATCCGAATCTACAAAAGGGCTTACCCGTATCGGTGAAACACCGATTTATGCTGTTGATGGTTTAGTTCGTCGCTCTAAGCCGCTGCAAGATACTCAGCGTATTATTGAAGGTGAGCTTACAATTCGTATGCATCCTGCATCTGGTTTTAAAGCGGGGGAAAAGGTAAAGATCCATCAGAATGGAGCTTTTGTTACCCTCCCAGTTGCATTAGATGAGAAGATACCGCAGGGAGCAGCTTGGATTGCGAGTGGTGTTAAAGAAACAGCCGAACTCAGCGAGTTGTTTGGTGAAATTGCATTAGAAAAAGTTAACTAAGGTTGCCGGTATGGAAAGCTTATTATATTTAGCTTTATTGTTGCTTAAGATCGTTGCGCTAGTTTTAGTGCTAGTGGTGATGGTGATTTATATTACTTATCTTGAGCGCAAAATTATTAGTTATATGCAATCCCGTATTGGCCCTAACCGAGTTGGGCCTTTTGGCTTGTTTCAGCCTTTTGCAGATATGATCAAGCTTCTAACCAAGGAATTAATTTTCCCTACGGCTTCTAATCGCTATTTATTTTTTATTGCCCCAATGATCAGCTTTGGTACAGCACTCGTTGGCTGGGCTGTGGTACCATTCGATAAGGGTGCTGTTTTATCTAATATTAACGCAGGTGTCTTATTTGCCCTGGCTATGTCGTCTTTAGGGGTGTACGGCATAATGATTGCGGGGTGGGCGTCTAATTCAAAATATGCCTTATTCGGGTCATTGCGTGCTGCCGCTCAATCAATTTCTTATGAAATTGCTATGGGCTTTGCTCTAATTGGTGTGATGATGGCTGCAAATTCCCTTAACTTTCAAGCTATTGTCGAGGCACAAACTGGCGGTTTTTGGCATTGGTATTGGTTACCATTATTGCCTTTATTTATCGTGTATTGGATTTCTGGTGTTGCAGAAACTAACCGCGCACCATTTGATGTGGCTGAAGGTGAATCAGAATTGGTGGCAGGTTTCCATGTTGAATACTCAGGGGTAATGTTTGCGCTATTCTTTTTTGCAGAATATGCCAATATGGTTTTAATCTCGGCCTTTATCTCATTGCTGTTTTTAGGTGGCTGGTTATCTCCATTTCAAGATGTTCCCTATTTAGAGCAGCTTTTTGCTTGGGTGCCTGGGTTTGTTTGGCTGTTAATGAAAATAAGCTTTTTCGTTTATTGCTATCTATGGTTCCGTGCTACTTTACCGCGTTTTCGTTACGACCAAATTATGCGCCTAGGTTGGAAAGTATTTATTCCTTTAACTTTGGTCTGGATAGTTATAGTAGCGCTAGCTGTGCAATTTCATTTGCCACCTTGGTTTAATTAGAAGGTAAAAAGCATGTTAAAACGCTTGAAACATTATTTGAGAAGCTTTTCCTTGATAGACATCATCAAGGGGTTGGCTGTTACTGGGCGTTATTTCTTTAAGCGCAAAGTCACTATTCAATATCCTGAAGAAAAAACTCCTGTTTCACCACGCTTTCGGGGTATTCATGCTTTGCGCCGTTATCCCAATGGGGAAGAGCGTTGCATTGCTTGTAAATTATGCGAGGCCGTGTGTCCTGCTTTAGCGATTACCATTGAAGCAGAGCCTCGTGAAGATGGCACGCGTCGTACAACTCTATATGAAGTCGATTTATTTAAATGTATTTATTGTGGTCTATGTGAAGAAGCTTGCCCAGTCGATTCTATCGTTCTAACCAATATGAGTGACTACCACTTCGAAGAACGGCCACAAGAAATCTTAACCAAAGATAAATTGTTAGCTATTGGCGATCGCTACGAAGCTGAAATTGCTAAAGATAGAGCCGAAGATAAACCTTATAGGTAAGACCATGCTAGAACTGACTATTGAACATATCATATTTTATATCTTCTCGGCATTAGCAGTATTTTCTGCCTTGATTGTGGTTAGCGTTAGAAACCCAGTGCGTAGCGTTCTAGCCCTAGTCGTTACCTTTTTTGCAATGGCGGGTGTTTGGATGTTGCTATCAGCTGAGTTTCTCTCACTGATATTGCTGTTAGTTTATGTAGGTGCAGTAATGACCTTGTTTTTATTTGTGGTCATGATGCTGAATATTGATGCGGTCACCCAGCAAGGCTCCGGTTTTACCCGCTATATGCCTTTTGGAGTGATTGCTGTTTTGTTAGTTATTGGCTTAATGATTTTAGCATTCAGTTCATCATTCCATGATGCGCCAGCTTCATTGCCGCCGGCTGAAAATTATAGCAACGTCACTGAGCTAGGCGCGGTTCTTTATACCGATTATGTTTATCCCTTTATAATAGCTGGCGTGATTTTATTAGCTGCTATTATTGCTGCTATTTGTTTGGCTCATCGTTTACCTCGACGCCGTAAGGTGCAAAATATTAGTGAACAACTCCAGGTGTGTGCTGAAGATCGCCTGACCTTGGTTCAAATGCCAGCGGAGAAAAAGCCATGATTTCACTGAATGAATATTTAATTTTAGCAGCCCTTCTTTTTGGTTTAGGAATAGCTGGCATCGTTGTTAACCGCAAAAATATCATTGTCTTGCTCATGTCTTTAGAGCTTTTATTGTTAGCAGTTAATACTAATTTCATTGCCTTCTCCCATTTTTTAAAAAATTACACGGGTCAGGTATTCGTTTTCTTTGTGCTAACCGTTGCGGCGGCAGAAGCAGCCATTGGGCTCGCCATTATGGTGGTGTTATATCGTCGGCAAGGCACTATTGAAATTGATAGGTTAGATACGTTGAGAGGATAAGGCGTAAGCCGTAATCAATAAGGCCAAATAAATGAATATGATTCAAACTATATACTCGATGTTATTGCTGCCACTCATAGGCGCTTTAATAGCAGGTCTTTTAGGCAAAGTGATAGGGCGCAAGGCAACGCATCGCTGTGTAATTGCGTTGATGGCCGTAGCTTTTATGATCGCTTCTTATCTTTTCTACGCAATGGTCTGGCAGAACCATCCACCTGTTATGGATGTTCTTTATACTTGGGCTCATGCAGGCAATATTCAGATTGATGTTGCTTTCCTGTTAGATAGGTTGAGTGCCACCATGTGTTTAGTGGTGACATTTGTTTCGTTAATGGTATACATCTATACCATTGGCTACATGGCTGATGATCCTGGTTATCAGCGCTTCTTTAGTTATATTTCGCTTTTTACTTTTGCAATGCTAGTTTTAGTGCTAGCCAATAATTTCCTCATTTTATTTTTTGGCTGGGAGGGCGTAGGCCTAGTTTCGTATTTACTGATTGGGTTCTGGTTTAAGCGAGAAAGAGCTAATCAAGGTAGTCTCAAAGCTTTCTTAGTGAATCGAGTGGGAGATATTGGATTCCTTTTGGCAATGGCTGTCATTCTCAATGAATTTGGCAGTTTGCAATACCAGCAAATTTTTAGTGCAGCCCCACGAGTGTTGATGGATGTTCTAGCATTGCCAGGTGGTGGCAGTGTCACCGTGATTACTATCATATGTATTTTGCTTTTTATTGGTGCGATGGGTAAATCTGCTCAAGTGCCTTTACATGTTTGGCTGCCCGAATCGATGGAAGGCCCGACACCTATATCGGCGTTGATACATGCTGCAACCATGGTTACTGCAGGTATCTATATGGTTGCTCGTATGTCACCGCTATTTGAATATTCAACAACGGCGTTAAATTTAATTTTAATCATCGGTGCTACCACCAGTTTATTCATGGGGCTTTTAGCAGTATTTCAATTTGATATTAAAAGGGTGATTGCTTATTCAACCTTATCGCAATTAGGTTATATGGCGGTTGCCTTAGGCGTTTCAGCTTATGATGCGGCAATTTTCCACTTAGTGACTCATGCTTTCTTTAAAGCTTTACTATTTTTAGCTGCGGGATCTGTCATTATTGCAATGCATCATCAACAAGATATACGGAAGATGGGCGGCCTAGCTAAATATTTACCCGTTACCTATTTTTCATTTTTAGTAGGGTCAATTGCGCTAAGTGCTATTCCACCTTTGTCAGGTTTTTATTCTAAGGATGTCATTATCGAAGCAACTCGCCTTTCTAATTTACCGGCGGCGAAATACGCCTTCTTCTGCGTTCAGGCGGGTGCTTTCATTACCGCGCTTTATACTTTCAGGGCTTTATTTCTCACTTTTCATACTAAGAAGCGTTGGGATAGCGATTTGCAAGGAAAAGTCCATGAATCGCCGTGGGTTGTATTATTACCACTTCTTGGTTTAGTGGTGCCTAGTATCTTTGTTGGCGCTTTGCTGATTACTCCTATGTTGTTTTCGACGCCTCGATTGTTGGGGGAGAGTATATTGGTGTTGCCGCAACACGATGTATTGTCACATTTGGCTGTAGAGTATCAAGGTGCTATGCGCATGGTGCTTGAGGCGCTCCATGGCATGACATTCTGGCTAGTGCTGGTGGGGATAGCTACAGCTTGGCTATTTTATGTTGCCTATCCTGCATGGGCTGAAACTCTTAAAAGAAAATTCCATTGGTTTTATCTCATTATGCAGCGCAAATATGGCTTTGACGATTTTTACCGTGTGGTGATTGTTAATGGCGCGCGAAGAATAGGTAATATGTTCTACAACGTCACCGACTTAAAAGTGATAGATGGTATTTTTGTAAATGGTTCGGGTGAGTCAATACGTTGGTTCTCGCGTTTTGCTCGCCGTATGCAAACAGGATATCTTTATCATTACACTTTAGTCATGATATTGGGTTTAATGGCCTTTTTAATTTGGTACGTCATATAAGGTATGCAAATGACACATCTACCTCTACTCAGTATTTTAATTTGGCTTCCGATCTTCGGTGCTATGCTCGTGCTTATGACAGGCAATGACAAGCATAGCCATTGGGCGCGAACAATTGCTGTAACTGTGGCTGTCATCAGCTTGTTATTATGCATCCCGTTGTACTTAGGGTTCGATCCGAATACTTATCTTATGCAATATCGCGAAGATCATCTTTGGATTGAGTCATATCAAATCCATTACGCGCTGGGCATTGATGGCATTTCATTAGTCATGATCATTTTGACTAATTTTACAGGTCTTTTGGTTATCTTAGCGGGCTTACAAGCCACTAAAGTTCGTGTTGCTCAATACATGGCAACCTTCCTGACTATGCAGGCCATGATTGTTGGTGTTTTTGCCTCGATGGATGCCATTCTATTTTATGTATTTTGGGAAGGTATGCTGATCCCTATGTATTTAAATATTGGTATGTGGGGAAGCACGAATCGCGAATATGCTTCAATTAAGTTTTTTCTTTATACCTTTTTAGGCTCGCTGCTAATGTTAGTAGCTTTAGTTTATTTAGCCCAAAAATCTGGTTCATTTGATATCCAAAGTTTTTATCATTTACCTTTAACAGAATCAGAACAACAATGGCTCTTCTTGGCGTTTTTATTGTCTTTTGCAGTCAAGGTACCGATGTGGCCAATTCATACTTGGTTACCTGATGCACATACGGAAGCGCCAGCAGGAGGATCTGTTGTGTTAGCTGCATTGATGTTGAAGCTTGGAGTATATGGATTTTTACGCTTTAACATGCCAATTTTGCCAGTAGCCTGCCAGGATT
>CAZXFO010000253.1:0-3519 GCA_964639745.1 uncultured Coxiellaceae bacterium
AGGCCAGTAGCTCAATTGGCAGAGCGACGGTCTCCAAAACCGTAGGTTGGGGGTTCGATTCCCTCCTGGCCTGATTAATAAATGTAATTAGGTTGTAACTCGATGAAGAGTCAAGCAAAGGCAAATGTAATGACGATAAAAACCGGTAATTCAGAAGGCGCCTTTAATAAGATCATGTGGCTTTTAGTCACCTTGATATTGGCAGCCGGCATTGTGGCTAATTATTACTATAGCCAAGTTGCTTGGGCTTTGCGTTTAGTTGCATGGCTAGTCGGTTTACCTATAGTGACATTAATAGCTCTGCAAACGAAACAAGGTAAGCAAGCATTAGAATTTATCAAAGAAGCACGTGTTGAATTACGTAAGATTACATGGCCTGCGCGCCAAGAAACGGTGCAGACAACTTTTATTATTGCCGCCATGGTTGTCATATTGTCAATCGTCCTGTGGGGTGTTGATGGTGTGTTAATGTGGTTGGTTGGATGGCTTACAGGGCAAAGAGGTTAACATATGGCTGATGAATCCAGAAACGACAAAGACTTGCAGAATGAGCAGGGTCAAAGTGCCGATGTCGGTGGCTTAAAAAAACGTTGGTATGTTATTCACGCCTATTCTGGCTATGAGTCTTTTGTAAAACAAGCTCTGCAAGAACGAATTAAGCGCGATAATGTTGAAGAAAAATTCGGCGATATTTTAGTGCCTACCGAAGAAGTTGTTGAATTGCGCGGTGGCCAAAAACGTAAAAGTGCTCGTAAATTTTTCCCCGGTTATGTATTAGTCGAAATGGTCATGGATGATGAAACCTGGCATTTAGTCAAATCCGTACCGAAAGTTATGGGTTTTATTGGCGGCACTAGCGATAAGCCAGCCCCTATTACGGCCAAAGAAGCCGATGCGATTTTAGACCGTATTCAAGTTAGCAGTGAGAAGCCCCGTCCTAAAGTATTATTTGAAGTGGGTGAAGTGGTTCGTGTTATTGACGGACCGTTTGCTGATTTTAACGGTGTCGTTGAAGAAGTTAACTACGAAAAAAGCCGTTTACGCGTTGCAGTATTAATTTTCGGCCGTTCAACCCCAGTCGAATTGCAATTTGATCAGGTTGAAAAAGGTTAATCCGGGTTTTTTCCTCGCATGGTTATAACCTGGTTGAGCCATTTGAGCTCAATCAGGAATGATTATCTCCCTTAGCTGAACAGCAAAGTCTCCTCCTCAGGGCAACAATAGACTGGCTGACGGGGACATAAGCTATTTAAATTAGTTGCAAAATGTCGCTGGCTTGTTAGAATTGGCGGCTAGTTTTTTGGTATTGCGTAAAAAACCACGATTTTTAAGGGTGGCAAGACTTGATCTTCGCTCCCCGAATTGCCATTTCTGGCAGTTGAATCCGTCCTACGGCACTTCTCTGAGCTGTAGTGGGAGTATTAAGAGAGAGGAAAACAATGGCTGCACCAAAAGGTAAAAAAGTTAAAGGTTATGTAAAGCTCCAAATTAAAGGGGGCGCTGCTAACCCAAGTCCACCTGTCGGCCCTGCATTAGGTCAACAAGGTGTGAACATTATGGAGTTCTGTAAGGCATTTAATGCCCAGACCCAAACCCCTGAAAGACAAGGAAAACCATTTCCTGTCGAAATCACCGTTTACGAAGATAGAAGTTTTACTTTTGTCATCAAAACCCCACCTGCGTCTTATTTGATCCGCGAAGCAATTGGCCTTGATAAAGGTAGCAGCACAGCGGGTACTAATAAGGTAGGCAAAATTACTCGTAAACAAATGGAAGAAATTGCCAAAATTAAAATGCCTGATTTAACCGCTGCAAGTCTTGATGCCGCAGTACGTTGTATTGCTGGTAGTGCTCGTAGTATGGGCGTAGAAGCGGAGACTGTCTAATGGCTAAAAAATTATCTAAGCGTATAGCTAAAATTCGTGAAAAGGTAATTCCTGGTAAAGTTTATACCGCAGCAGAAGCATTTGCTTTGTTGAAAGAAATGCCTCCCGCCAAATTCCGTGAAGGAATTGATGTTGCCGTAAATTTAGGGGTTGATCCTAAGAAATCTGACCAAGCCGTTCGTGGTTCTGTTGTTTTGCCACACGGTACTGGCCGTAACATTAAAGTGGCTGTTTTCACCAGCGCAACACATGCCGATGCTGCTAAACAAGCAGGCGCTGATATAGTTGGCATGGAAGATTTAGCTGAGAAAGTAAAAGCCGGCGACATCGATTTCCAAATGGTTTTAGCAACACCTGATGCAATGCGAATTGTTGGTCAGTTAGGCCAAATTCTAGGGCCCCGTGGTTTGATGCCAAATCCTAAAGATGGAACAGTGACCAATGACATTGCTGCTGCAGTACGCAATGCCAAAGCGGGCCAAGTTCGCTTCCGTATAGATAAAGGCGGTGTGGTTCATTGCTCTATTGGTAAGATTGATTTTTCCGTTGAGCATTTAAATCAAAACTTGGATGCTATTTTAGCTGCATTACGTAAAGCTAAACCCAGCACTTCCAAGGGTATTTATTTTAGAAAAGTAACGGTTTCCAGCACCATGGGCCCTGGCTTACCGATTGAGGTTTCAGTCTAGTTTATTGTTGGAACTATAAAGTTCGCGTTTTTACGCGAAACCAAATTTGAATGGGACATTGACATAAGCTTCTCGCTTGCGGCAATGCCCGTCAAAGACCGTAGGTGCTTTGCTTAATAAATGTAAGTTATTTGCCTACGCAGACGGTGATGCCTGATGGTATTGCCAGTTAAGGTGTCTGTTGTGAAATACAGCAGACGTGTTTAAGTGAGGAGGTATCGAGTGGCACTGAAATTAGAAGGTAAAAAGGCCATTGTAGCGGAAGTTTCGACTCACGCTCAAAAGGCAGTTTCACTTATCACAGCTGAGTATAGCGGCATGACCGTTTCTGAGCTAACAGCGCTTCGTAAATCCGCTCGTGAGACTGGTATGTATATGCGCGTCGTGCGTAATACATTAGCTCGTCGTGCGCTAGAAGGGACGAAGTTTGCTCCGATGCAGAAAAGCCTCGTTGGCCCACTCATTCTCGCTTTTGCAAGCGATGATCCGGGTGCAGCAGCGCGCTTAATGCAAGACTATGCAAAGAAAATCGATAAGTTGAAAGTAACGGCTCTATCATTAGGTGGTGATGTTCTTCCAGGTACTGCATTGTCCAAAGTGGCAAGCATGCCAACCCGTAATGATGCTATTGCTCAGTTAATGGGCATGTTGAATGCGCCGATTACACAGTTTGTGCGAACACTTGCTGAACCTCATGCAAAATTAGTTCGTACACTGGCCGCAGTCCGTGATCAAAAACAGAATGCGAAATAAGTGACGAAACAATTACTTTAATTATTTTTTACTGGAGTACTTAAAATGGCAGTTAGCAAAGAAGATATTTTAAATGCAGTGTCCGAAATGTCCGTCATGGACGTCGTTGACTTGGTCAAAATGATGGAAGAAAAATTTGGCGTTTCCGCTCAAGCCGCTGTAGCCGTTGCTGCTCCTGCCGCTGGTGGTGG
>CAZXFO010000254.1:0-11100 GCA_964639745.1 uncultured Coxiellaceae bacterium
CAGGGCGAGGACGAGCTCAAAGGCTGGCAGCTCGCGGTCGAGCACATCAATGAAGGCAATGAAGTTAAAGGTACTGTTAAAAACTTAACTGATTACGGTGCGTTTATCGATTTAGGCGGTGTTGATGGCTTGTTACATATCACCGATATGTCATGGAAACGTATCAAGCACCCAAGCGAATTGTTAGCCGTTGGTGATGAAGTTAAAGTCAGAGTATTGAAGATTGACAGAGACTCAAACCGTGTTTCTCTTGGTATTAAGCAATTAGGCGGAGATCCATGGGTATCAATCGATAAGCGTTACTCAGTGAGTATGCGTTTGAAAGGTAAAGTAACCAACGTTATGGACTATGGATGTTTTGTTGAATTAGAAGAAGGCATCGAAGGTTTAGTCCACGTTTCAGAAATGGATTGGACCAACAAAAATATTAACCCAAGCAAAGTGGTTCACTTAGGTCAAGAAGTTGAAGTGGCTGTCTTAGAAGTCGACAATGAACGTCGTCGTATTTCTTTAGGTATTAAACAGTGCACTCCAAATCCTTGGGAAGAATATGCCAAGAGCCATGATAAGGGCGAACGCATTAAAGGCAAAATTCGCTCGATTACTGACTTTGGTATTTTCGTTGGACTCGATGGCGGTATTGATGGCTTAGTTTATGCCTCTGATATTTCTTGGAATGAAGCTGAAGCTCAAGAAGCTTTACGTAAATTCCAAAAAGGCGACGAAATCGAAGCCGTTATCCTAACCATTGACCCAGAACGCGAACGTATTGCTTTAGGCTTAAAACAGTTAGCTGATGATCCATTATCAAACTTTTTAAGCGAAAATGAAAAAGGCAATTTCGTTACGGGTAAAATCGTCGAAATGGATGCCAAACGCGCTATCGTTGAATTAGCGGAAGGTGTTCAAGGCGTGTTACGTGCTGCTGATATGGCTGCCGAAAAAGTGGAAGATGCTCGCACCCGCTTTAACGTCGGTGATTCCGTTGAAGCTAAGATCATGGGCATGGACCGTAAAGTAAATGCTATTACGCTTTCGATTAAAGCTAAAGAAGCTAAACCGAAGGCTGCGGCAAAATCAACCACTACTAAGAAGAAAGCTGCTGGCACTACCAAGGCCAAGAAAGCTGATTCTGGTATTAAAGCGACTTTAGGCGATATATTCAAAGAACAAATGAATCAAGAGCCTGGAGAAGGAGAGTAAGAGTACTCGTAGTTCCAGCCCTCTTCTGCAACGAGGGGGCTGAGAACATTTACTCACCCGAAAGGAGTTTTGTTTAATGCGCATCCTTTATTATTTATTCCTACTAGCTGTTATCTTACTTGGCGCAACTTTTGCAACCCTTAATCTACAAACTGTCTCTGTTAACTATTATATAGGTACTCGTGTAATGCCCTTAGCTTTGCTGCTAACCATTGCGTTTTCAGCAGGCGGCTTGATGGGTATGGTGATGGGTTTATGGATGTTGCTTAAAAATAAGATTAAGCAGTTTCGTTTAAAGCAGAAGCTATCATTAGCTGAAAGAGAATTAGAGAACTTACGTACTATTCCATTAAGAGATAGGGTATAGGCCTGCCTAAATATGAGCACATTCTGGGCTATTATTGTTTTTATTGTTACTGTAGCCTCATGGTGTTTAGGCTATCGTAGCCGTACGCAAGATTTTGCCCGTAAGAAATTATTGCCGCGAGATTATTTAGTCGGCTTAAACTTTTTAATTAATGAAGAAACCGATAAAGCTGTTGATGTCTTCATTAAAATGCTCGAAGTCGATAGTGATACTGTTGAAACTCATTTAGCAGTTGGCAAATTATTCCGTCGCCGTGGCGAAGTCGAGCGAGCTATTCGCATCCATCAAAATCTCATTGCAAGACCACAGCTAGATAAGCCTGCTAGAGAACAAGCCATGTTCGAGTTAGGACAAGACTATTTAAGTGCAGGCATGTTAGATCGAGCTGAAAAAATTTTTAATGAACTGCTTAGTATTAAAGAGCAACATGCAGCAGCTCTAAAAGCACTACTAGACATATATCAGCAAGAAAAAGCCTGGAAAAAAGCGATACACATTGCTTACAAGCTGGAAACAGCGGCAAATAAAAATCTTCAAAACGTCATCGCTCATTATTATTGCGAGATTGCTGAAGAAGCCATTAAGGCTAAACAATATGCGAGAGCAGAACGCTATTTAAGCCGAGCCGTTGACGCTGACCGTCAGTGCGTGCGTGCAAGCTTAATTCAAGCCAAAATGCAGATCGAAAAGAACGATTATAAAGCGGCAGTTAAAAGCCTAAAGTATATTAAGGCTCAAAATCCTGACTATCTTTCAGAAGCTATCGAGCTACTGGCAGAATGTTATGAGAAGTTAAATGAAGAAACTGGATTAATAGGTTACTTAAAGCAGCTGTTATTAGAGTACCCACGATTACCGGTGGTGCTGATTTTGGCAGATCGAATTCGCAAGTGGAAAGGAGATAAAGTTGCTGCTGATTTTGTAGCTGATTATGTGCGACGTTATCCATCTCTTCATGGTCTACAGTTGTTTGTAGATATCCATCTTTCAAGCACAGAAGGGCGCGCTAGAGAAGATTTAACTATTTTGCAGGGACTAATGAATAAGCTGCTAGCTGATAAGCCAGATTACCAATGCACAACATGTGGGTATTCTGGGAAGACCTTGTATTGGCATTGCCCCAGTTGTAAATCGTGGTCTTCAATTAAGCCAATGTTTAGTATAGAAGAAGCAGTATAAAGAAAAAAGAGAGTAATCATGATAGAATTTATGCGTTCCATTTCTAATGCAGTTGGCATTACAGGGGTAACTTTTATTCTGATCGCTTACTTCTTGATTAATACTAACCGTCTTACAGCTAAGAGCTTGTCTTACTTAATTCTAAATTTTATTGGTGCTTGGTTAATTTTATTTTCACTCTGTTTTCATTGGAATTTAGCCTCAGTCATGATTGAATGCGCTTGGATCCTGATTAGCATAATGGGTATTTACCGCATTATTCGTCAGAGGAATGTTAGTAATATTTAGTTTTCAGAAATGCTGTATAGTTTTAGTAATGTCATGTTAATAGCTAGTTAAGTAATGTTGATAGCTAGTTAAGCAATGTTGATAGTGAGTGCATACTGCTAAGGAAGGTGGGTGTGAAAAATCGGCAACAATTCAAGAACTCTGCGCATGAAGATTTAAGAAAAAAATATATCCCTGACTGGAGACATGATAACCCTTTTAAAGTCTATACTCCAAAAAACAATGAACTCGAAATTAAAATCCTAGCTATTAAAAACAAGCCTGAAGAAAACCTAAAATATGAAGTGTATATTAGATATAGTGGCTTAGCAGATATTCCTATAGAGCTTGCGAACGGAACTATCGATGTCGATTACCGACAATTACATGATGAAGAGAGCAAGCAGTATGCCCTCACTCAGCCGAAGACTTTTAGAGCTAGATTAATGAACTTTTTATGTTGTAGAAGAGAAGACCGAGATGCAATTATAAGTCGTCGGGCTTTAGAGAAATACAAAGCTGCTTGTGGTCAAGCACTGTTGGAATATATAAAAACTGCAGATAGTATGCTTACTGAACGTTTAAAAAATTTAAAACCTCAAGAAGAAAAATCAAAGAGTGATATCGATTCCTATTCAGTAGCTGAGCAGAAACTGGAAGAGAACATTTATTATAATCCTGCTCACCGCTTTCCATTGTTGGGTAATCAACGTACCCATGATTTTTTTCTGCAAATGACTACGCCAAACACACCTAATCAGTTTTTGTCACTCCCTGGCACACCTATTCAAACACAGCTACCTTTACGCTCCATGCCAAGGCTTACACTGAATCCTGACGAATATTCGCCATTTAAAGAATATATAGAACAAACTCTCTTCTCTAGTCATAGGGTTATTCATGTGCAACCTGCAAATAAAATAGGCCATTCATCAGCTCCTCCTACCCATAGATGATGATGCCCTCTTTAACCTTCCAGTTGATGATTTTTTTAGCTGGGAAGCTTAGCCTGAAGGAGCTAAGCGTATTTTTTGATCATTTTTTAAATTTTTCATTCTATAAATGTAAATTTTAATGCAATTTGATATATTAGCGCTCTGCAAATTGCCCGTTTTGGAGTAAACGATGAGAAGCCAGCAAGAATTAAAGTATATTTTAAAAACTCAGCAAGAATTACAAGATGATATGGATGCCATACTTAAAGGTAATTGGAGTAAAAGAGAAGAATTATTAAATTATTTTAATCCTGGACCTTTGCTGGATACGTCCTTCGATGAAAAAAAGAAGCGAGATAAAGCTAAAAAAGAACAAGGCGTGTTTTGTTATAATTATATTGAAAATAAATCTGAAACCAATAGTTTTGCTCTAGCTACATTAGGTTCAATGTCTAGCCGAGGAATAGGCACTTATCCTAGCCATAATTCAGCAATCTATTATTATAGGAAGTCAGCTGAGCTCAATAATGCATGGGGCTTAGCTAGCCTTGCCATATGTTATTTCAATGGTAAATACGTCAAGCAAGATTTGAATTATGCTAGAGCATTATGTATCAAAGCTGACTCGCAAAACTATCCTCCGGCACAATATCTTTTATATCTCATAGACCTTAAAACCAAGCGCCGGGGTTGTAATGTATGGCTTAGCAAAGCACTTAGCAGCAATTATCCTCCCGCTTTAAAAGCTTTGTGTATTCGTGATTGGAGTTACGCCAATCCTTTTGAGATATATATTCCCAAAAGTAAAATGTTAATGGTTAGAGTCACTAAATTAGAGAGTGGGGCTAATTCACACAAAATAACCATTAAATATAAGGGTAATGTACAAATAAAAGACTATAAATTATTTGAAGGGGAAATTAATTTAAACTTGAATGGTTTTAAAACCGATCTTGTTAAGAAAGAAGCTTTAAAAATGGCTCGACTTTCTCTAGCCAAGGTGTTTGGCTGGGTGTTGTGTTTTCCGTTTTTGCCGGTTATTTTACCGCTTATTTATTTAAGCTCTATAACCAATTCATCGAATGTGAATAAACCTCGAAGCTTTATCAAGCGAGCAGCTGATATAGAGAAATGTATAGAACGTTTAGCTATGGAGGCGCTTAGTAAACAAGCGCAAGAAATTTTAGCGGGTTATATTCAGATAGCAGATCAAGAATTAGCTCGACGTATTGAATTAGCCCAGAGCCCTCCAGAATATAAATCAGACGAACCATTGGCTTTGCCTGGTGTACCTTCCACTGAATCTGAACCAACTGCAAACCCAGAGCCACGTTTAAAACTGCTAAAATCTTTGCGCCTGGAAAATGAGCCGACTAGCTCTGAAGCTCATGGCTCTCTGCCAGCACTATACTGTCCAATGCAGCCTACAGTTTCTCAAACGTTCTTTCGTCCTAAAACGGGTGGTAGCTATGAAGATACTATACGGGCTTTACCTCGAACTGTACGTTTTAATTTAGATTAGTAAGCAAAAAAAGGGGCTTAAAGCCCCTTTTTTTACTCAAATACCAAACTACTCATCCCAGCTTAATGTACCACCAGTTTGGTATTCGGTAACGCGGGTTTCAAAGAAGTTCTTTTCTTTCTTGAGATCAATTACTTCGCTCATCCAAGGGAATGGGTTTTCAGCACCTGGATACTGGATCTCTAAACCAATTTGCGCGCAACGGCGGTTGGCTATGTATTGTAAGTATCCTTTAAACATCTCAGCGTTCAAGCCCAGAATGCCGCGAGGCATAGTATCTACTGCATACGCATATTCTAACTCAACACCGCTACGTATAATGGCAAGAGCTTCTTGTTTAAATTTATCAGTCCATAAATGTGGATTTTCAATTTTAATTTGGTTGATAACATCAATACCAAAATTCAAATGCATAGACTCGTCACGCAAAATATATTGGAACTGCTCGGCGGTGCCCGTCATTTTATTGCGACGCCCCATGGACAATATCTGGGTAAATCCAACGTAGAAGAAGATACCTTCAAATACGATATAGAAGGCAATTAAATCACGTAATAAACGTTGGTCTGCCTCAAAGGTGCCGGTATGGAAGTTGGGATCAGCTAAGCTTTGTGTATAAGGTAGCGCCCAAGCGGCTTTGCGAGCGACAGCAGGTACTTCACGGTACATATTAAATACTTCTGCTTCGTCCATGCCTAAGCTTTCAATGATATGTTGATATGCATGGCCATGTAACGCTTCTTCGAAGGCTTGGCGTAATAGATATTGGCGGCATTCCGGGTTAGTGATGTGGCGGTAGACAGCCAAGACTAAGTTGTTAGCAACTAATGAGTCAGCAGTAGAAAAGAAGCCTAAGCTGCGTTTAATAATTAAGCGTTCATCTTCGGTCAAGCCATTAGGATCTTTCCACAAAGCGATATCGGCTGACATGTTAATTTCATTAGGCATCCAGTGATTGGCGCAGGCATCTAAATATTTTTGCCATGCCCACTTATATTTAAATGGAACAAGCTGATTTAAATCAGCGCGACAATTAATAATGCGCTTATCGTCAACTTGAACCCGCGCGGCACCCATTTCAAATTCGATGCCTAAAGCGCCGGATTGGTTAGAGGCTATTGTTGCCATAATGTATTACTCCTCAGTATTAATTAATCTTCTCGGCTAGGCCGAGAAGAGATTTAGTTTATTGACAGGCTTCGCAAGTCGGGTCTTCAATCGAGCAAGCTTTAGGAAGCGTAGGTGTTTCTACTTGAACTGCATTGAGTGCACCGTCATGAATAGTTGATTTTTCAGTATGGGTAGCACCGAGGCTTCGGAAATAATAAAAGGTTTTTAAGCCACGGGTCCAGCCTAAACGATAGATACTATCCATCTTCTTGCCAGAAGGTTGTGCCATATAAAGGTTGAGCGATTGAGCTTGGTCTATCCATTTTTGTCGTCTAGCACCAGCCTCGATTAACCAAGTGGGGTCGACTTCAAACGCTGTACCATAAAGCTGTTTCAATTCTTCTGGTATGCGGCTGATTTTGTTTAAGCTGCCATTGTAATATTTCAAGTCATTGATCATGACGGAATCCCACAGTTTATAGCGCTTAAGGTCAGCAACCAAGTAAGGATTGATAACAGTAAACTCACCAGAGAGGTTAGACTTCACAAAAAGATTTTGGTAAGTCGGTTCAATTGATTGTGATACACCACAAATATTAGCAATGGTGGCGGTAGGAGCAATTGCCAAGACGTTAGAGTTGCGCATGCCCACTGTACGAACGCGTTCGCGTAATGGAGCCCAATCTAAAGTATGAGAGCAATCTAAATCTAAGTATTGGCCGCGATGTTGCTTCAAGATGTTGATAGAGTCGATAGGTAATATACCTTTGCTCCATAATGAACCTTGGTAAGAAGAGTAGGTGCCGCGTTCTTCAGCAAGGTCAGTAGAAGCTTCAATAGCATAATAGCTGATTAATTCCATAGAGCGGTCAGCAAATTCCACGGCTTCTTGTGAGGCATAGGGTACACGTAATTGATAAAGCGCATCTTGGAAGCCCATCATGCCTAAACCAATTGGACGGTGCTTAAGGTTAGAGTTTCTGGCCTGTGGTACCGAGTAGTAGTTAATATCAATAACATTGTCTAACATGCGAATAGCAGTCTTGATAGTTTGACGCAACTTAGTTTTGTCAATGCCATTAGCTGTCATATGGGCAGCCATGTTCACGCTACCTAAGTTACATACGGCGATTTCATCTGCTGAAGTATTCAGTGTGATCTCAGTGCAGAGATTAGAGCTATGGACAACACCAGCATGTTGTTGAGGTGAGCGCAGATTACAAGGATCTTTGAAGGTAATCCAAGGATGTCCAGTTTCAAACAACATAGTTAACATTTTGCGCCATAAGGAAAGAGCAGGAAGCTTTTTGAAGTTTCTAATCAAGCCTTGCTCTGCTTTCGCTTCATATGCTGTATAAGCGGTTTCAAATGCATTGCCATATAGATCATGTAAATCGGGCACTTCATCAGGGGAGAATAATGTCCAATCTTTATTTTCCATAACGCGCTTCATGAATAAGTCAGGAATCCAGTTGGCCGTGTTCATGTCATGGGTACGACGACGTTCATCACCTGTATTCTTGCGAAGTTCTAGGAATTCTTCGATATCTTTGTGCCATGTTTCAAGATAGCCACAGACTGCACCTTTGCGTTTGCCGCCTTGGTTAACTGCAACGGCTGTCGCATTTGCAACGCTCAAGAAAGGTACTACCCCTTGGGATTTGCCATTAGTGCCCTTAATGCGAGCACCCATAGCACGAACATTAGTCCAGTCGTTACCTAGGCCGCCAGCATACTTAGATAGCAGGGCATTATCTTTTAGTGCACCATAAATGCCGTCTAGATCATCTGGCACGGTGGTGAGATAACAGCTAGATAGCTGTGGTCTCAATGTGCCAGAGTTAAATAAAGTGGGCGTTGAGCTCATAAAGTCGAAGGAGGAGAGCAGGCGATAAAACTCAACGGCCCGTTTTTCTTTATCTTTTTCTTCAATGGCAAGACCCATGGCAACGCGCATAAAGAATGCTTGTGGCAATTCAAAGCGTGTGTCATGAGAATGAATGAAATAACGATCATATAATATTTGTAAGCCTAGATAAGTAAATTGCAAGTCGCGCTCTGGCAGGATAGCGGCAGCAAGTTTTTCCAAATCAAAGCTCTTCAAACGAGGATCGAGTAATTCTTCTTCTATGCCTTTCTCAATATATTTTTGAAAATAAGCGGTATAGGTGTTTTTATTTTCTGCAGTAACATTTAAAAAGTCTAAAGCTTCATTACGTAATTCGTCTAATAATAAGCGAGCAGCTACATAACTGTAATTTGGTTCTTTTTCAATTAAGGTGCGGGCAGACATAATTAAAGCACGGCCAACTTCTTGAACTGGCACTTTGTCGAATAAATTACGTTTGACGTCTTCTAAAATCAGTTCGCTTGATACTTCTGCAAGACCTGCGCAAGCAGTTTCAATGCGAGTGCGTAATTTTTTCATGTCGAGAGGAACAATGGCCCCATCATTGAGCGTCACATATAGCTCTGAGCCAGATTGCGAATCAATTTCTTGCTGCTTTTGTTCACGTACTTTGCGACGTTCTTCACGATAAAGTACATAAGCGCGGGCGACCTTTTGCTCGCCGGTACGCATCAAAGCAAGTTCGACCTGATCTTGGATGTCTTCAATATGAATGGTGCCACCAGTGGGTAGACGGCGATGAAAGTTGTTTGCGATGTTTTTAACCAGTTCAGTTACTTTTTCCTGAATGCGGGGTGAGCCTGCTGCGGTGTCACCTTCAACGGCAAGAAAGGCCTTGGTCATGGCGATGGCAATTTTATTGGCATCAAACGGAGTTACGGTACCGTTACGGCGTATGACTTTGGTTTCACCTGGGGCCATAGTGGCTACCTCAAGGCTATTAGGGGTGGGGAAAGGCTTTATTGTCGCTTCTTTTAATAGTGCTTCGTTTTCCATGGGTATCTCCCGGCGCTTTATATGAATTTTTTTAAACCATTTTGTTGGGGTAGCCAAATGGCTTACACCACAATATATAGGTGTCTGGCCCCTGTTAAACAACAAGATAATGTATATAACCACTTCTGACAAGTGGTATAAAAAAACTAATAAAAATCAATCTGTGCGAGGCCTGATTTGGTGCGTAGTGGAGGAGAATGCAAGCAGATTAAAAAATTTTTTTTGTGAGACATTAGCCATGAAGGAAGTAGGAAATTTTTGATGGATAGTAGTAGCAGGTGACTATACATTTAGGTATGATGACGCAGTGCTTTGATGCTGGTGGTATATGAAAGAAAACGATTTTGCTATATTTAACAAGCGTTTCCCTCGTCGTGGCATTTATTTGCTGCCCAATCTTTTAACTACCATAGGTTTATTTGCGGGTTTTTACGCCGTTGTTGCAGGCATGAAAGGCCGTTTTGAAACCGCTGCTATAGCAATGTTCATAGCCATGATAGCGGATGGCTTAGATGGCCGTGTCGCTCGGCTAACCAATACTCAAAGTGATTTCGGTGCACAATATGACAGCATGTCTGACATGTTATCGTTTGGCATAACGCCAAGCTTAGTCGTTTATAGCTGGTCGCTTTCTTATTTAGGAAAAATGGGCTGGGTAATTGCTTTCTTATATACAGCTGCAACAGCACTGCGTTTAGCTCGTTTTAATACTCAAGTTCATGAAACTGAAGTCAAACAATATTCTCAAGGGCTAACCTGCACAGCAGCAGCTGGCATGATAGCTAGTACTATATGGCTGGGTTCTCAGTATGTGGAAGATGGCAGAATATTGGCAATACCTGTCGGTATATTAACTACTCTAGTTGCCGCCTTTATGGTCAGTACAATTCGTTATCATGTTTTCAAAAAAATAGATTTAAAAGGTAAGGTGCCGTTTATTACAGCTGTAGTCGCTGTTTTCGTCATTGCTGCCATTGCGCTTGAGCCTCCTGAAATTTTATTTGCAATAGCATTTATTTACGTTTTCTCTGGCCCTGTCATTACATTTTGGCAGAAAAGGCGTATACGAAAGAGAAGCAGTAAATAATATGAAAAATTTAACACAAGCTTGTCCTTGTGGTTCTCAGACAGCTTATTCATTTTGCTGTAGCCGCTTTTTAAGTGGCATGCAAACCGCCTCTACTCCCGAAGAGCTTATGCGTTCGCGCTATACGGCCTATTCGCTTGCAGATATTGGTTACATTCAACGTACCATGAAACCACCAGCAGCTTTGGGGTTTAAGCCTGAAGAGGCGTTTGAATGGGCAAATTCAATTAATTGGCTAAGGTTGGAAGTTATTAAAACTAGCTGCCAAGGCATAAAAGGCAGTGTTGAATTTAAGGCATATTACCAGAGCAGCAAAAAAGAGTTTTGCATTCATGAGGTCAGTGAATTTCGCTTGGAAGAGGGATCTTGGTATTACGTTGACGGAACAATGAAATAAGCGTTTATTGCTCATTTGATCGGTCATTTTTTGACCGATTTTGGCAGTTTTTACTTGAAAAGCTGTTCAAAATGTGGATGATATAGAGGTTTTTTATAAATTATTTTGAGTGGTGGCTATATGTTTAG
>CAZXFO010000255.1:0-7623 GCA_964639745.1 uncultured Coxiellaceae bacterium
TGCTTTTTGAGCTGTTCTTCCTCAAGTTCTTGCTTGAGTCGCTCTTCTTCAAGTTGCTGCTTAAGTAGCTCTTCTTTACGTTGTTGCTCGAGCTTTTCTTCTTCAGCTTTCTTTAATGACTCAGTTAGTATCTTTTCAATCTGTTGTAATTTTTCTTCGGCGAGCTTTCTAGCGGTTTCTTCTTGAAGTAATTTAGCAGTCAGCTCTTCTAAGCTATTCTTGCGGCTGTTGTTAGAGCTTTGCTTAGGAGCTTCACTTTTTTCTTCATTAACAACTTTAAAGAAAAATTCATTTTGCTCAGGTGCTTTCAAGCTGTCAAAGTGTTGCCATAGCTCGGGGTATTCTGCTCTTGGGAAATAATTACTTACTTCTGCATCATCTGCAATAAAGCCTAGGTCATTTGAAATGACATAAATTGAAAGTTGTTGGTCTAAATAACTTGAATGGTTTTTTATTAAATCTAGGTGCTCAGCTGTTTTGATTTTCGAAATAAACTCGGAGCGATGAATGGCTTCTTTATCTGTTTGTAATATTTTTTCCAGGGTGAAGGTTCTGCAATGTTTCCATAATGGGGGATTGCTTATTTCTGAAAGCACCGCTGTGCTGCTATTTTCTTCACTTTCCAGCAAAGCAAATAGGCCATTATTAACAATATAAGCTGCTAAAGCTTCATCATCCATATCCATTTCAGTTTTAATGAACGCTAGATGGGTGTTAGAAGTAATTTTATTGATAAAGTCAGGTTTTGATATTTCGGCTTTTTTATCTTTAGCTTCAGCTAAAATTGCAGCAATTTCAGCAACTTCGCTATCTCTGCCAATAATTGGATTGAAGACAGCACTTTGATTTAACTTTTGACGTCGTGACTTATTGATAGATGGTTGATCTGTTTTCGCTTCTTTTGGCGAAGCTAAAGAGTTAGGCTTAGAGGGGCTGCTATCAGAACGCGGGATTGGGCTGATTCCATCTATAAGGCCTGACATTTGCGAGCGCATGGGTGATGAAGGGCCCATGTTAAGACCGTTGATTTCGGCGAAATCACCAAAATTCAAATCAGAATTTTCTTCTTCGTCATCAGAAGAGCTTACTTCAGAAAGGGCTTCAAAAGCTGCTTCATCATCTTCATCTGTGCTTACATGAGCTTCAGAGAGATTCTCAAAAGCCTGATTATCTGAGTCTGAATCAGAGTGAACCTTTTCTTCATCCTTGTACCCAGAAAAAAGGCCGTTTGACCCGGTGACTAGGGTTATTTGTGATCTATTTAATGACATGATGTACTCCTGTAATTATTTCACCTTGTTTAAAGAGGGTTTAATGGATTGGGTTGTGTTAGCGTCTTTACTTTGTTTCATTAACGCTGTGCCTAACTTTAGAAAATGATTGCAAGCTTCTGAATCGGTGGGTAGGAAGTCAGCCTTTTGGTAGGCGCCCCAAAATGTTCTGGCTATTTTAAGAGGTTCGGTTTTTTTGCTTTTAAAGGTTTCAGTTATCTCATTTTGCTCTTCCGATTTTTCTCTAAGTAAAGGAAAACTTACCATGTCCAGAGCATCATTTAACCCTTCAGGATTTTTCTCCCTTACACTCTGTATGGTTTTAGTAATGCTAGGGCTTTCTGATAAAACATCTTTTAATAAAGCAAAAACTAAACTGCGAGCAGAATTTCGGGTTGTTTCTGGGTTGTCCTCATTATCAATAATATCAATTAAGTCGAATATGATGCTAAATCTTTCCGGGCTTAATATTTTTTTGATTTTATCCTGATATGTGTCTTTAGTTGTTTTGTTAATCGTATCATTAATGGTAGTGTTAAGTGTCTCATCTAGTTTTTGATTTTCCTGATCCCGCTTATTACCTTCAGTCTGATATGACTCAGTCATTTCCTTTTTAGTTTTAAAGGAGGCATAGTCTTTTTCATAGACTCTAATCATATTAGGAATATTTATGCCTTGGATGAATTGGTTTAGCTTGGTGGCAAATGCCGTGCCTTTTAATTCGTTTATAGCTTTTGCATTAATTAACTCAATGCTTTGGTAAAGTGACACTAAGCTTTTGTTGGGGCTTAAATTCTTTATGATCTCAGATATGCCATCGTTATTTAGGAAATTTTGTACCGAAGCAGATAGTTGGCCTGCTTCTTTGAGCTCATCTTTAATGTCATCGATACAGGTGCACATAAGTTCTTTCAACCCTATTACCTGGTACTGATCTTTGACTTGTTGTAGGTAATCCACTTCATCATCTTCTTGATTAGGAACAAACATGCTCTCATCAAGCATATTGCTGAAATTGGTGTTTAATAAACTTGATTTATCATCAAGCTGGATACGGCTATTGTGGTTAGCATAGCTAAAGGAAACATTATTGCTATGCAAACGCGAGTTAGGTCTGGATTTTATAGTGCCTGTAGCTAAGCCGGTTAGTGTCTTAGTATGCAACTTGAGACGAGCAACATCATCAGATCGTAATAATGGGGTGACTTGCGTTAGCTCATTAGCAAAAGCAATTTGTTGCTTGGGAGCTAAGTTTTTCGATTCATTTAAAGCTTCCTGAATTTTTTGGAATTGGACATTTTTTTCGGTAACGAGGTCAAACTTTCTTTTAGCCTCAGCTGCAATTCGATGAGCTTCGGCGGCACGCTGAACATCAATATCATGATCGCATGCTGACAATATGTTTATTATAGTGATGCTTTTTAGGAATTTACTTAATTGGCTTGCTAATAAACTGCTTCCTCGGCTTTGCTCGTGGGCAGTTTTCATTAAGATAATGAGCGCATGATAATTAGCTGATAAGGGGGCCTCTGGTAAAATGCCCATAAAATTTGTTTCATGCTTAACCTGGGCTTCGACTTTATTTATATCTGAATCTTTCTTTTTTTCCAGTCTCTCTCTGGCATGTTTCTCAATCTGGGATTTAAATCTTTTAATAAACTCTTGGTCAGTCTTGAGCTGTTTAATACTTCTTAGCTCTTCTGGAGTGGCGGCAAGTATTTTGTTGCACAGATCTTTAGCTTGATTGCAAATTTGATCGTTTAGGCTGGTATATCTATCTTTAATTGTTTGGCCTGCTGAAGAAATGGATGAATGCCCGTTTTGGTGAGCGGTGAGTTGTCTCGAAATTACTGATGTGGTCATGCCATTCTCCTGCTTGTAATAATATTTATAGTTATAATAATGAGTCATAATGAATCGGCCCCGTATTATAGGTAGTTTTAAAGGACAATAGAAGCAATCTTTTGTATATTTTTCGATTTTAAAGCGCAATTTTAGCCAAAATAATTTATTGTTTAGGCAAAGAATGATGTTTTGAGTGTTTTTTGATGGCTTGAAACCGAACGGCAGTAATTGTTTATTAAGAGGGTTGGAAAATGGTGGCTATGGGTGGACTCGAACCACCGACCTCAGCATTATGAGTGCCGCGCTCTAACCAGCTGAGCTACATAGCCAGATGAAGGGGCCTATTCTCAGAGTTTTTGATCCAGAATGCAAGAACCTCTAGACATTGTTTTCTATTAATTGAATAATTGACCCGTTTTGGCCCAACCGACGAGAGAGTAGGAAAGAAAGTCTAAATGACCCAAAATGTTATTGAATTGCGTGGCGTTTATAAGAATATCCATGGTAACGATATCCTTCAGGACATTAGCCTGGAAATTCGTAATGGAGAATTCCTCACACTTTTAGGTCCTTCCGGTTGCGGCAAGACGACTTTGCTGCGCTTAATTTCTGGGTTTGAAGAGCCAACCCAAGGTAAGGTCTTTATAGATAATAAAGATGTTAGTGGTCTTCCGCCCCATCGCCGCCATGTTCATACCGTTTTTCAAAATTACGCACTATTCCCACATATGAGCGTCTTCGATAACGTGGCCTTTGGTTTGACCTGTCAAAAACGGCCTAAAGCTGAAATCCGTGCTCGCGTAATGGAAGCTTTAAAGATGGTTAAGCTCGAAAGCTATGCCGAGCGTAAGCCTGATCAACTCAGCGGTGGCCAACAACAGCGTGTGGCTATAGCTCGAGCCGTCGTTAACCGTCCTTTAGTCTTATTGTTAGATGAGCCTTTGAGTTCGTTAGATTATCGGCTACGTAAAAATATGCAGATTGAACTTAAGCAGCTACAACGAAAGCTAGGCATCACTTTTATTTTTGTAACTCACGACCAGGAAGAAGCTCTGTCCATGGCTGACCGAGTGGTCATTATGGAGGAAGGGCAAATTGAGCAAATCGGCACTCCTCGCGAGGTTTATGAAGAGCCTTGTAATTTAACGGTGGCCAAATTTATTGGCGAAGCAAATATTTTTACCGCCGAAATTCAGGAAATTGAAGGTAAGTATTTAAGCGTCGAGATTTTAGGTAAAAAACGCCAGGTAAAATGTAAGCGCACTTACAAGGTAGGTCAAAAAGCTCATGTTCTTGTACGCCCTGAAGATGTCAGAGTTTGGCATGATGCAGAAGCAACTGACGAAGAAAAGCAAGACATGTTTTCGGGGGTAGTGGAAGAAGTTATTTACAAGGGCACGACCGTTGATTTGATCGTGCGCTTGAACTGCAATATATTTGTGTCTGCCACAGAGTTTTTTGATGAAGATGATGAAAAGCTAGAATACACCATAGGTGAGCAGGTGTGGGTAACATGGCCGGAAGGTTGGGAGGTCCTTTTACCTGATGAAGCATCTTGACGGTTTTAGATTATTTTCATTGACCACCGTGTGGGTTTGGCTCGCGCTATTTGCTTTGGTGCCTTTCTGTTTGGTTCTTTTCACCAGCGTTTTAAGTCATGATGAAAATCATTTAATTACTTTACCGTTTACCCTGCAAAACTATACCAGCTTATATGACTCGCTGTATTTTCAAATTTTTGCTCGTTCATTTATTTTGGCTGTTGTATGCACGTTCTCTTGCTTAATCTTAGGCTATCCATTCGCTTATATTATCTCTCGCATGTCGCCAACGGCTAAGAATTTTTTTGTTTTATTAATTATTATTCCATTCTGGACGAGTTCTTTAATCAGAAGTTATGCCCTCATTGCTATTTTGAAAGCGAAGGGGTTATTAAATACCTTTCTATTAGCTATAGGGGTTATTAATACTCCGCTATCGATTTTGTATACCAATACTGCCGTTATTATTGGGCTTATTTATAACCTTTTACCGTTTATGGTATTGCCTATACTTACCAATATTGAGCGTTTAGATCGCCGCTTGATTGATGCTGCGCGAGATTTGGGGGCTAAGCGTATCACTATTTTTAGACGTATCACGCTGCCATTGACAATGCCAGGTATTGTGGGGGGCTGTACGTTGGTATTTTTACCAGCCATGACCATATTTTATATTCCAGATATTTTAGGCGGGGCAAAGTCAGTGTTAGTCGGTAATTTGATTCAACGTGATTTTCTTGTCATGCATAACTGGCCAGGTGGTGCGGCAACTAGTATTGTGCTTACAGCATTTTTAGCATTATTAGTATTGATATACCGTAAGAGTTCAGTCAATCAAGGGGGCCATGAGTTTTTATGAAGTGGCGCTTAATCCCTGCAGCAGGCTATCTCAGTTTAATTTATCTATTCTTTTACTTGCCGATTTTGGTATTAGTCGTTTATTCATTTAACGAAGCGCAATATTCTTTGCAGTGGGCAGGCTTTACTTGGAATTGGTATCAAGAGCTATTTGCTGATCGCGGTTTATGGGTGGCTGCTTGGCATTCTGTGGTTTTAGGAGTGTCAGCTTCTACGCTTGCTACCTGTTTAGGTACGCTTGCTGCAGTTGGCTTATACCGCTATCGTTTTTGGGGAAGAAAGCTACAGTACGGTCTGATTTTTATTTTGACTTTATCGCCTGATATTGTCATGGGTATATCCTTGTTAATTTTATTCAGCTTGATTTCAATTGTGCTCGGTTTTTGGAGCTTGCTTTGTGCTCATGTAACTTTGTGTTTGCCGTTTGTGGTAGTGACTATTTATAGTCGTATTGTCGGCTTTGATCATGATATTTTTGAAGCAGCTAAAGATTTAGGTGCAACAGATGTCACTATTTTTAGGCGTGTGGTTTTACCTTTGTTGTGGCCGGCTATTTTTTCTTCATGGCTGTTAAGTTTTACTTTGTCTTTAGATGATGTGATCGTCAGCTATTTTGTGGCAGGCCCTCAATTTGAAATTCTGCCATTGCGAATTTATTCTATGGCAAGATTAGGCATTACACCGACGATTAATGCTTTGTGCACCGTAACGTTTGCTTTGACGTTATTGCTAGTATTGTTATCTCAAATCATGATGCGTAAAAAACCATGAAATATTTAAAACTCTTTATTTGCAGCTGGTTGTTTTTCTCGAGCGGTGCTTTTACAGCCGAGCAAAACATTGTGAACGTCTATATCTGGGCCAATTGGATTTCTCCGCGCGTGGTGCAACAGTTTGAAAAAGAAACTGGCATCAAGGTGAATATCTCAAACTACGATAGTAATGAAACCCTATACGCCAAGTTAAAAGCCAGCAAAAATCCTGGTTATGATGTGATTGCCCCTTCTAGCTTCTATGTTCATCGTATGTTTCGTGAAGGCCTGCTTGAAAAAATTGATAAGAAGAAACTCTCTAATTTTTCAAATTTAGATAAACATTTTTTAAATAAAGCTTACGACCCCCAAAATCAATATAGTGTGCCGTTTGCCTGGGGCGTAACCGGAATCTTTTTAAATACGCGCGATTTTCCAGAGCATAGCATTAAGCATTGGTCTGATTTATGGAGTAAAAAATTTAAAGATAAATTGCTGTTGTTAGATGACCCGCGTGATGTAATTCCGATTGCGTTAATGATGATGGGCTACTCTGTCAATGACACAAACCCTGAGCATATTAAACAAGCTTACCTTAAACTTAAGTCTCTTATGCCTAATGTGAAAATGTTTAATATCGATGCTATTGCTTCAATACTCATCGATGAAGATGCAACCGTTGGCATGGTATGGAATGGCGATGCTTTCCGCGCTCACCGCGAGAATCCTCATATTGAGTTTGTTTTTCCTGATGAAGGCTTTGTGATTTGGCTAGATTGCTTATCTATGGCTAAAGGAGCTCCCCATCCTGAAAATGCTTATAAGTTTATTGATTACATTTTGCGAGCCGATGTTGCGAGTAGCATAACGCTTGATTATGGGTTTGCAACCGCCAATGCTTTAGGGCAAAAGATGTTGCCGGCGGATATTCGCGATAATCCTATTATTAATCCGTCGCCTGAAGTATTAGAACGCGGTGAAATTCAAAAAGATATTGGCGATGATGTTTTATCTATTTATGAAAGATACTGGGATCGGCTGAAGATTGAAGCTTAACGTTGTGCGTTGTTACACCGTCTAGAATCAATTACTGTCACCCCAGCGCACGCTGGGGATCTTAAGGTTAGCTTATAGAGGGTGTAGATCCCAGCTTTCGCTGGGATGACAAGCAGCCCAACATGCACTGGGATGACAAGCAGCCCAACATGCACTGGGATGACAAGCAGCCCAACATGCACTGGAATGACAAGCAGCCCAACATGCACTGGGATGACAAGCAGTACTGTCATCTAACACTTTGCGGTCATGCTAGTCTCTCAATGTCACCCCAGCGTACGCTGGGGTCTTAAGGTTAGC
>CAZXFO010000256.1:0-3051 GCA_964639745.1 uncultured Coxiellaceae bacterium
CTGACATTATCAAATATTCGCACATAACCAATCGCTGGACAATTTACGAGGTTAAGTCATCTACCAAATTAAAACCTGAGCATATTGAAGATGCTGGCTTGCAAACCTGGGTTATAGCCAAAAGCGGCTTACCCATCGAAAAAGTTATTTTGATGCATTTAAATCCGGCTTGTCGCTATCCTGATTTGAGCAATCTTTTCTTTGAGCACGATATTACTGAAAATATGCGCGCCAACTATCAAGCGGTTCAGCCTAAAATTTATGAAATAATCACCGCCATTCGCCAAGAAGAGTCACCCGATATCGATATTGGGCCGTATTGCTTATCACCAACTGAATGTGGCTTTAAGCAATATTGTTGGCAAGAAAAACAAATTCCCGCATTGAGCGTCCTAAATTTACCGCAAATTAAAGAGGCCAAATGGGAGTATTACCGCAGCGGCATTATTCAAATTGATGACCCACGCTTAACTAATTTAAATGAGTTACAAGAAAGGATTATTGAAGCCTACAAAACCGGCAAAAGATATTTAAATACTACTGGCATTAAAGAAGGTTTATCTAATTGGCAATTTCCTCTCGTTTTTCTCGATTTTGAAACTGCCAATCCTGCTATTCCACGCTATATCGGTTGCACACCTTATCAACATGTCCCCTTTCAATTTAGCGTCCATATCTGGAATGATCCCGAATCAGACTTAGAACACCATGAATTCTTATGGACCACCCTAACAGACCCGCGCCCCTCCTTGATTCCTGCACTTCTTAAAGCTTGTGGCAAGCAAGGCTCTATCGTTGCCTATTACTCCCTGTTTGAAGCTGGCCGCATTGAAGAGCTTGCAGAGTTTGCTCCGGAATATGCTGAAGATTTACTAGCCCTAAACCAACGCCTAGTAGATCCACTACCCATCATCCGCAATAACATTTATGACAATGCCTTTGAAGGTAGCTTTAGTCTAAAAAAAGTTGCTAGCGCACTTTTAGGTCAAGCCCATAGTTATGACAATATGGTAGTGGCTAATGGTGGTGATGCACAGCGTGCTTTTGAAGCGATTATTACTAACAGCATCTCTGAAAATGAGAAACAAGCCTTAATTAAGGCCCTATTAGAATACTGCAAAAAAGATACGTTAGAAGTAGTTGAGCTCGTCAAATGGCTATACCAACAAGTTAATATGTTAGAATAAAGTTCACCAAGGAAGAAAACTCAAAAGGATTATGCAGCTATGCACTCAGTAAGTGAATGGTGGATGTGGTGTGGCTTTATAGCCCTTGTCATTGCTATGCTCGCGGTTGATATCATCTTGCTGGGTGGAAAGAAAGCCCACCGCGTCTCTACACGAGAAGCCTTAAGCTGGGTAATAGTATGGGTAACAATTGCCTTGATGTTCAATCTTCTCCTATGGTGGTATCTCGCTCAAACAGGTGATGTTCAAATAGCCCACGACACCGCCATGCAATTTTTAACTGGATATCTCATTGAAGAATCACTATCCGTCGACAATATGTTCGTTTTTGTGATGATTTTCAGTTACTTTGCTGTGCCATATGAATATCAACGCCGCGTATTGCTTTACGGGGTCTTGGGCGCTATTTTTATGCGCTTGGTCATGATCTTGGCTGGCTTATTTTTACTGACAAAATTTCACTGGATCTTATACATTTTTGGGGTCTTTCTACTCATCACTGGCTTTAAAATGCTGCTTTTCGCTGAGAATAAAAAAGACTTAGCTGAAAACCCTTTACTAACATGGATGAACAAACATCTACGAATCACCCGCACTTATCATGGGCATAAATTTATAATCCGCCAAAATAAGTTAATTTATTTCACACCTTTATTTCTAGTCTTAGTATTAATAGAATTCAGCGATCTAATATTTGCTATGGATAGCATTCCAGCAATCTTTGCAATTACCGAAGATCCCTTTATTGTATTTACTTCCAATATTTTTGCTATTTTAGGCTTACGCGCACTCTACTTCTTAGTTGCTAACATGATGGAAAAATTCCATCTATTAAAATATGGGTTAGCCATTATATTAATCTTTATCGGCATAAAGATGCTGGTTGCTCATTGGATGCCAGTACCGATCGGTTGGGCACTGGTCTTTATTGCAATCACGTTGGTGTGTAGTGCGGGATTAAGTTTGGTTGCAAGGAAAAAGTAAGTTAGATTCCAGCCTACGCTGGAATGACACAGCATAGAGATCAGCCATTATTGTGTAGAAGATGGCGGTGGAAAATCATCACTACCTCTGTGGAAGATTCTTGCTACATCAACTGCATCAAAAACAAATTTACGATTACAAAATTCGCATTTAACGACTATTTCTTTTCTTGCTCTTAATTCGTCTTCGGCTTCTTCTTTTCCTAACATAATAATGGCGTTAGCACTACGCTGCTCAGAGCAAGTACACTGAAAAATTATACGCCGCGACTCAAACATACGTATATCTTCTTCAACAAATAATCGATGCAGTAAAGTTTTATTATCTAAGGTTAATAATTCATGGGGAGTTAATGTAGCTGCTAAAAAGTTGACATGATCCCATTCATGATCAACTCCTAGCTCGGAACGTCGAAATTCTTCAACCCCATGAGGGACTCGCTGCAATAAAAAACCTGCTGCACTCTTTTCATCGACAGTCACCCAAATGCTCGTGGGCAATTGTTCAGAATTTTGAAAATATCCTTCAATAGACTCTGCCAAGGTTTCACCTTGCCAGGCAACAATACCCTGATAGCTTTGCTTTCCTGATTCAGGATCTATGGTGATAACAATAGTGCCCTGCTTTAATGACTCCAAAATTTCACCTTCAGTTAAATCATCGCCATCCCACTGCGCAAGCCCACGAAGGTGAAGATCGTTATTACACTGTACCAATAAGAGTTTTAATTTTCCCTTACCTTGGAATTGAATAGATAATTTACCCTCGTACTTAATGATAGTGCTTAATAAGCTAACCAACACTAGCGCCTCACCCAACCAGCGACGGATAAGCGGTGGATAATCATGCTGATCCATGATTTTCTGGAAACTATGATTTA
>CAZXFO010000257.1:0-2416 GCA_964639745.1 uncultured Coxiellaceae bacterium
TGACGAAGAGGTAATGGTAATGCGTAAGCCTAAAACTACTTTGTTCAATGCTCCTATTGGCAAATCATTAAAAAGCACAGCATCTAAACTTTTACAGTTAAATAAACTTAAAAAAGATACTGCTAGATACTTAAAAATTCATAATGAAGTTGTTGAGCTACTATGGAAAATTCAGCATCAGTTAGAACAGCAAAAAAACGAGCCACACTCCAAAAACTACGACACCTTTAAAAAGCTAGAAAAAAACATCTTGCTCTGTCTTGAAAAAAATAACTCTACTGGAATATTAGAAGAAAAAATACAAGAAATTTATGCTTTAGAAAAAGAGCTTAACCCTAAAAATGCTGCCGAACCTAGCTCACCGAGCTTCCAAATGGATTTAAAAAAATAGCTATTTCAACAGGTTATACCTATAAGATTAATTTAAGTTTTACCAGCTATAATTAAGAAAACACAAAACGAGATGATAAAATGCCTGCCTCTAAAAAACGAGACCATTTTAGCCGGACTACAGCATTACCAAGCACAACTGGAAGTATATCTCATCAGGCAGGTACCGGCAGAAAGAAAATACCAGACCACCTTATACATACGCCTGAAAACGAACTCCCACAAAAATATAAAAATACGTGGTTTATAAAAAAATATGATACTAAAGATAAACCTTCCGCAGTTTTGGAAGTAACAGCTCAAGAATTTTTTCGGTTATTCGATGCCTCTCATCCTAAAACAAGACTCTTAATTGACGAAAAAAATAATTATTACACTGCGTCTAAAAGTATACCGGGTGCCCAGAAATTACCGCGTGACGGAGGGGAACCCGATTCTATCAAAAAGGATTTTAACGAAAACATTAAGAATGGCGTCTATAAAGGTTTAGGAACTATCACTTTGCTTTCTTTATTCTTCTATGAAGTAGACTTGAAAAACGGAAATATTGTTTTAAACCATCAAAATCAATTTATAAAATTTGATGGCGATTGGTGCTTAGCGCCCCTTAGTAGATGGACATGCCGCCCCATCGCAGAAACGCAAATTGCCAGCCTGCCAGCCCCAATAAATTACAACCCTCATAACTGGCTAGGCTATACCATTGAAGGAACGCATAAACCTTATCCTTTATTAGAAACTGACATTAGTAATAACGCCTATTTCCGGCACGAAGTAAACTCGACTATGCTCAAAATAATTTTGATGCCTCAAAGTATTTTTGAAAAATTCATTGATGTTTATGCTGCAGATCATTTAATGACGAGTGCAATTAAGAATTTTATTATTGAAAGGCACATACAGTTAAAACAAGCAGCTATGCAAAATCAGTCGTTTCAAGACTATTTATCTTCGCCTGAAGCTGAATTAGAAGTAGAAGAGTATCTTAAATATGCTCGTTCTTTTAATACGACCAAGAAAAATCGTTTATTTGAAGAGCAACACGCTGAGGAATTCAGAAAAAATCTGGCTGATTTAAGGTTTAAATTATTTAACCATGCATCAGCTGAAGCTAAAGTTTCCAACAAAGAAAATGAACAAGCTGCTCATAAAATTGATATTAAATTATCAAGTGCAAAACAGGCTTTATTTAACAACCCACACACAGATTCTGCCACGCAACTTAAGTCCGTTATTGAAACGGGCCCTATTGTGACTGACACCTTACCTTCTTCACGTTTGGCAGCCTATAAATACACCCTAAGAGGCTTAGGGCTTGCTTTATTAGCCGCCGCAGCATTTATAGCGCTACGAGCCATTGAAGTATTAACTTTTGGCTTAAGTCTACCTATCACTATTCCTCTCACAATAATAGGCTGTGCGATTTTGGGAGGGGCCTTAGGCTATGCTGCTGATAAAAGAACTGCAAGGAACACAAATCTGCCTACTGAAAAAACTTTAGCTTATCAATATTTGTTTGAAGGTGACCTTTCAAAAGAAACTACTGCTAAGATGAGTAAGTTATCTGAAGCGACTCATAAAATGAATGCTAATGATAAGGCTCAAAGCCAAGACTATACAAAAATAGACGTTAGAGAAGCCACGACCGACCAGGATGAATCTGTTAACCAAAATAACAGGTTATCTGGTCCGTGATGATTTTATTCAGCTGTAAACGATGAGCCGCAACCACATGTGGTTTTTGCATTGGGGTTACGGATGATAAACTGCTCGCCTTCAACATCTTTCTTATAATCAATTTCTGCACCATTGAGATATTGCATGCTCAATGAATCAATTAAAACTTGGATGTTACCGGTTAAGGGAATTTCTTTGTTAACGATGGAATCGTCTGGCTGCGTTTCTTCATCAAAAGTAAAACCGTATTGCATACCAGAACAACCACCGCCAGTGACATACACTCGTAGCTTAAGATTATGATTATTTTCTTCTTGGATAAGCTCCAACACCTTTGCAGCTGCTGCAT
>CAZXFO010000258.1:0-4034 GCA_964639745.1 uncultured Coxiellaceae bacterium
CTTTAACAAACCAATAAAACTCACACTCCACAACAACCACATGATTTTTTGAACAACAGGGGGTGTAACTACTTTTCTCCAAATTAAGTTAGGTTGATAACTCAAGTTAAGGTGAAAGTAATTTTCAGGCAAAACCAAGAGTAAAGTTATAAATTCTTTGGCAGCAGCAATTTTATCTTTGAATTTCACAACCTTCGCTAGAGGGTGATTGAGTCCGGGCCAATGCATAGTCATATATGTAACAAGGATCAACGTTACAACAGCCAGTAATAATACGACTTGTCGTGGCTCCTTTTGCTTAAACCAACCCCAGGGAAAAGGCTGGTTTCGGACAGTCAGCATATAAAAACAAGCCATAACAGGTCCTAATAACACCGCGCTTTCCTTAAAGGTAACAGCTAAAGCATATAAAGATATAGCCGCAATAAAATAGGGTAAGCGTAAATCATCCTTAACCCCCTTGATGAAATAATAAAGAGCCAGCAGGAGGAAAAATACATAGGCAAATTCAAAATGGAGCAAGATAAGGCGCGATAAAATTAAGGAAGGCTGCATTAAATAAACAGCAAAAGCAAGATAACCACCAGCCTTGTAGCCAGGAAACAATAAAGCATAAAGCTTAATCATTATATAGCCAGTGAGAGCAAGAAAAATAAGATTTATGGCGATGAGAGCTTGGGTGTTATGCCAACCCAAAATGGGGCTTAAAATTTGATATAAAAGAAAATGACCGGATGGGCGAAAGAAAGGTATAGAAAAAATATTCAACATTTGCGGATGCAGATATATATTAAACAAATCGGACAAGCTATGGATAGATTGGTTGGCAATGTAAATTAGCGGCTGTTCAGGGTACATCAGGTTTAATACTAAAATATCCTTATTAAGAATCAAAACTAAGCTGATCAAAGACAAGCATAGCAGCATTTCTTTAAAAAAAGAGGAAATTAAGGGGTTGTTTAAGCCAGTTTTCATGTTCTTCCTTGATTTACTTCCACTCCCTAAGGTAACATACTTTTTATGTAGTTAAATCTATAAGGAATATAGAATTATGACGCGTTCTTTTCGGTCAATCCTCGGTGCAACACTTCTTGAAGTCATGTTAGTTCTTTCTATTGTTGCATTAATTATCTTAATGTCTGTGAGGTATTATCAGGCCACGAGTAACGCTAGCCAAAGTGAACAGGTAATGGGCCTCATACAAGCGCTTACAGCTTCTGCGGATAACTTAGCCATGGGTTCAGCAGGTGGATACTCCAATGCTACCACAACAAATATCACCTCCCTCTCTGGTTCGAGCGTTTTAGTTTCACCATGGGGCGGCACTATTACAATTTCCGGCCAAACTCCTACCGCTTATGTGGTTACTATTCCCAACTCTCCAGCTGCTGTTTGTATTAACGTTAAAAATAAGATTTCTGCCAATCCGAAATATAGCAGCTTTACTTGCCCTGCTTCAGGCACAGGTAACCTCAGCTATACCTATAATTCCACTCTGTAATTTATAGCAATCGCCCTTTAAAACTAAAGGGCGATTTTCTTAATGGAAAAAGTCATGGCCAAAATTTTCAACACTGATAATTCATATGGCGGAATAACTAAATTTTTTCATTGGGTGGTTTTTACATTTGTATTTTTTATGCTCGCCTTTAGTTACTTTATGGATGATATTCCCGATAAAGCTCTAAGGGGAGTTGTTATAAATGCCCACAAACTATTAGGGATTACTGTCTTAGGTTTGATGGTTCTTCGTTTTATCTGGGCGCTGTTCAACCCTAAGCCACGAGTGCTTTTTAGATATAAATGGGAAGGTTGGGCTGAGCGGTTCGTGCATTATTCGCTTTATGCCATGTTAATTGCCATGCCAATTTCAGGCTGGGTGATGTCAGCAGCAGCTGGCAGAGCCCCACGTTGGGGCAACCTGGTTTTAAATTTGCCTATTGAGAAAAACGAATCGCTAAGCGGGCTAAGCTTCAATATACATTATTGGTTAGCTATCGTGATAATTGTATTCGTTAGCTTGCATGTGGCAGCAGCACTATTCCATCATTTTGTAAAAAAAGATGATGTATTAAAAAGGATGCTTCCTTAGTCTTTAATCTCAGAACCATAGAAATTATTAAATAATTCCAACAAATCTTTGGTAGGGGCTTTTTTGGTCAAAGCAGAATCAAGTCCTACAGCCCATTCACCTGTTTTAAGATTGGCTAAAACATAATAAGCGGGCTGTTCAACTGTATTAACTTGCCACGCTTGTTGTACTGCTCTCCGCATAATTTGTCTTAGGCTAACAGGATAACGAGCTAGCAACCAGTCACCCCATAATAAGGCCCGCTGTTTACTGTCTAATAATGCTTGCTGAACCTTTGGCTTAACAAACAAGTAGCCTGTTAACGGGTCGATGTCATATAAATTTATGCTGCGCTGAACAACTTGATTAATATCGATATGGCTTTGTTCTAATGCATCGATGCTATAGTCAGTTTCGAGAAAAATTGGGCGGACAGGTAAATTCAAACTCTTATTTAATAAACTAGCCTTTAATGATAAACCATCAATTTTAGCAAGAGGTGCAAGATTTAAAAAATCAAGAATAGTTGGAGCAATATCTAATAACGTACTAGCCACATTAATTTCGCGAATAAAATTCTTCCGGCCGAATTGTTTAAATGCCAATATGATATGATGCTGCTTTAAGCTTAAAACGTCTGTCCCCTGACCATAAGCAGTATCTAAACGATAAGGATCACTATCTTTAGCATTATTTAGTTTGTTGACCGTCAGCCATTTTAATTTATTTTGATCCCCACAATATTTTTTTTCAGTTATTAATCTATCATTAGGCAAACCCAAAGACGTACCATGGTCAGATAATAAAACAACCAGGCTATTGTCAAGCAAACCAGATGCTTTTAATACCGCTAACAACTGGCCCAATTGCTGGTCTGCCTTTTCGATACTGGTACTATAGCGTTGATCCAAGGTAGAATCATTTTGCTGAAAGTCTTTAGCCCAAGTAAACGGCCAGTGAGTGATACAAAAATGTATAGCTAGAAATAGTGGTCGATCTTGTTGCACTTCTAGCCTATTGATGACTTGTTGTAAAAAATTTTCTGGCACATAGGTAATGGCAGCCGCTCTATTGGCATAATTATAAGGAAATAATAAGCGTCCAGCTGGGAGATTGATAAAAAGATTAGTCAATGGAAAATCACTAAGCCCGCCTAATACAAAATCATTTATTCCTATCGCTGGCCCCCAAATTTCATCAAATCCATATTGCGGTGTAATATTACTAAACCTTTTCTCATCCGTCGCATAAATGGTCCGATACCCAGCATTGTGTAATCGTTTGGCTAAGGTATCTTCAGAAGTTATTTGATTAGGAGAACTTAAATTACCTCTAGCGTGGTGATGAATAGGGTACTTACCTGTTAATATACTCACCCAAGCAGGATAAGTGCGAGCTAAAGGACTATAAGCTTTATTAAAAACCACGCTTGTTTTTAAAAAAGCATTAATATTAGGCGCTTGTATATTTCTATTTTTAGCCGACATTCCAACAAAATCAGGTCGCAATGAATCTATACCAACAATAATGATATTGGGCTGTTTGGATGCAGTTGTTTGCTTGTTTGTATAATAAAACTCGGGCACGCCATATAACAACCCAGCTATAAAAACAAATAGACAGGCAGTAATTCGAAAGCGTTTAGCATATATGCAATAAAAATATGAAATACAGATTCCTGCGCTAAATAGGCTAAGCGAACACACGAGTAGAATGGTATTGATAAATTCATTTTTGATAGCATTTGAAAAAAATGAATGTGGGTAAAAATGCCGATTTAAGCTTAGGATTAATATTGTGCTGACTAACCAATAAAATATTACCAAATAATAAGCTGATATTTTTTTATTGAGCGCTTCACTGTTTGTATGTGCCATAAACCAAATAAGCACTATCCATAACATATAAGCTGAAATTTGAAGTAGCAAAAATTTAATAATAGGGACGAGAATAGTAAGATGAA
>CAZXFO010000259.1:0-2896 GCA_964639745.1 uncultured Coxiellaceae bacterium
GAAATCCTTTAGCATTCTATAGAAGTAATCAACGACTTAAATATAAAGTCTCATCTATTACTTGTGCTAGTGTTTCTCTACATCAGAAACTGCTCATTTCCCTCTCATTCAGAGACGGGAGATCAATAACTTACTGATGAAATATATCAATAATTTACAACTTGATCAATAAGGTGCTCATCATGTACAACACACATCATGACTACTAAAATTAACAATGAAAATACGCCCAAAGTAAGCTTTTTATCTATTAATCAAGAGCTTGCTGGGCAGCGTATCGATAATTTTTTGATAAATAAGCTCAAGGGGGTCCCCAAAAGCCGCATTTATCGCATGCTGAGAACAGGTGAGGTTAGAGTTAATAAAAAGCGTATAGACCCCTCTTACCGTCTACAAGAGAACGACCTAGTGCGAATCCCCCCTGTTAAGTTGGCCGAAAAAGCATCAACTGTTGCCCCTAACAAGGATACTCAAGCGCTACTCAAAGAACGTATTTTGTATGAAGACGATCAATTAATCATCTTGAATAAACCTTCAGGAATGTCCGTTCATGGCGGAAGCACAGTCCGTATAGGTATCATTGAAGCATTTAGAACCTTATATCCCAAACTTGTAAATTTAGAATTAGTTCATCGATTAGATTCTGAAACTTCAGGCTGTTTGATACTTGCAAAAAAACGTAGCACACTGCGCGAGCTCCATGCTTTATTAAGGGAAGGCAAGGTTCGCAAAATCTATTTGGCCTTGACTGAAGGACAATGGACACCAGCAGATCATCGTGTTGATGCTCCCCTACAAAAATTTCATTTAAAAGGTGGTGAGCGCATAGTCAGAGTACATCCTGAAGGAAAGGCCTCGTTAACTGTCTTTACTCCAATTGAATTTTATAACCAGGCTACTTTAGTCGAAGTCAATCTCTATACCGGAAGGACTCATCAAATCCGTGTTCATGCTCAGCATTTAAGACATCCAATAGCAGGGGATGAGCGTTATGGGGATGAAACTTTTAATCAAGAATTACGTAAGCTAGGTCTAAAAAGATTATTTCTACATGCAAAATCTATTGAATTTACTTTACCGAGTAACGGCAAGCACATTTGTATTGACGCACCCTTGGATAGTGATTTAAAAGATCTTTTAAAGAAAATGGATTAAAAGCATTGCTAAGGAAAAAGGCATTCTTATGACAGATAGTGATCTAAAAAAAGCTGGTTTAAAAGTTACTCTGCCACGTCTAAAGATTTTAGAAATATTAGAGAATTCAAAGGAACGTCATTTAAGTGCCGAAGATGTTTATCGTATGCTTGCCGAATCCGGAGAGGACATCGGGCTTGCTACTGTTTATAGAGTTCTTACGCAATTTCAAGAAGCAGGATTAGTCGTCCGGCATAATTTTGAGGGAGAACACGCCGTCTTTGAACTTGACCAGGGTTCGCACCACGATCATTTAGTTTGTGTTAAATGCGGCCTAGTTGAAGAATTTTCTGATTCTATAATCGAAAAACGGCAACAGGAAGTTGCACGTGAAGCTGGATTTAGCATGACAGATCATAGCTTAAATATCTATGGCACATGTAGAGGCTGTCAGCCCAAATAAGGAACCAATGCGTCAGTTTCTATTATTAGCATTTATTATTTTATGTTTTACGGGAGTAGTTCAAGCTAATCCTCTTAGAGATCAGCAACTTGCGGCTAGGCATATTAATAATTTTCATTTCACAGGCTATACTGTAGGCTCTTATAATTATCTTACTCAAAGCAATAAATTTTACAGTGGCATCTATAACCGAATCTATGATTTAGAGCCTAATGGATTTACCTTACAGCAAATTAACGCAACTTTTTTCAAAAAACCTAAAGAGGGTTTGGGAGGGCTTTTAAGCTTAGTTGCTGGAAGAGACGCTAATCAAATCGCTCTAAAAGGTTTTAATTCTAATATATTTGGCATACAAAACTTTGGCTTCACAGTAGCGCAAGCCTATTTATATTATCATTACCAATCCAATGTATTAAAAATTGGTGAGATGCTTTCATTAGCAGGGATCGAAGTTTACGACTACACCCAGGTTAGTAATTTTTCTCGTTCAATCATTAGCGACTATGCCCAGCCAGGCACTTATTTAGGAGTTCGGTATATTCACCGACTTAACCCATATCTTGCAATAATCGCAGGTGCAGGTAATGGTTGGAATACTATCGAAAAACCTTTACAGCTAGATAATATTGAGCTTGGCCTGAGCATTAAATTTGGAGATAAATTTTCTTTTATGCTAGATGGCTATAATGTAGCTCAAGGGTTAACGGATGATTCAACTACCAAGCCGATCACTAGACGTAATTTTATTGACCTATATGGGACGTATTACATTAACCAGAAACTAAACTTAGCTTTCAATTATGATTACGGCTATCAACCTAAAGTAGCGTTACCTTCAGATCAAATTGGTGTGGCCAAGTGGCAAGGACTGGCTGGTTATATTAATTATGAATGGGCAGAACGGTGGAAAACTTCATTGCGCGCAGAGATTTTTGATGACGTGAATGGCTATCGAACGGGTATTAGACAAAATTGGCGTGAAGTGACATTGACTATTACTTATATCCCAGTGAAAAAGTTTGAGGTCACTGCCGAAACAAGACATGATTTTTTCTAACGTGCCTGCTTTCCTGAATAAAAATGGAATTTATACTAGCAATAACCAACAATCATTTGCTCTGGAAGGGTTATACCATTTTGGATGATGAAGGGGTCAAGTATTAACTTGTCTGTTGATAAGGATAAGTAACGACTATAATGGTTGCAAAACCCTCAGTCATAGGCCAGTGCAGAGTGCAGAACAATCATTCATAATCAAAAGAGTTCAACTAGTTATCCTTATCAACAGACAAGTTAATA
>CAZXFO010000260.1:0-3728 GCA_964639745.1 uncultured Coxiellaceae bacterium
TTTTGTAGCCTGGATTGGACCCCGGTGCGCTTCCACTACTGTCAGGTTAATCTGTATTGCAAACGGTCAGTTCCTAAAAGCTGTCACCCAGAGCAGGCGTAGAGTCCAGGTTTTAAAGGGATGCCTTAACGAAAAGCAAAACCTAGATCACCACGCCTAAGCCCGCCACGCTGCGCTCGCGGCTAAGGCTCGTGATGACGGGTTTATAACACATTCATTAGTCCCAATAAAAAAACTGGATCGGGATAAATAACTTTCGAATTGTCTTGTAGATAATAATAGCAACAAGCATGAGTCTATTGATATAACTTAGACTGATGCTTAGTTTTTAATTACCCTTGAGCCTCTCTTACATATGAAGAATTAGGATAATTATATTGAATCACTTTAATGATATCTTTTTCTTGCTGTGTTAAATGCATAGCGCGATATGCTTTAGCCATTATCACCAAAGCATCTGGTACGACGGGGGCGCCTTGATAATAGCGAATCACTTGATTAGCTCTATTCACACAAGCAACATAAGCTGCTCGGTCATAATAAAATTTAGCTAATTGAAGTTGGTGTCTAGCTAACATATTACGTATGTAAATCATGTATTGATAGGCAGCGGGTGCGTAACGGCTATTTGGGAAACGATCAACAAGCGTGGCAAACTCACTGAATGCTTTTTTGGCGCCTACTAAATCTCGCTTTGCAAGATCGATACCAAAAATACGATCGATGTTTCCTTGGTTTTCATAAAGATAAGATAGCGCTTGCATGAAGTAAGCGTAATCAGTGTTTTCGCTCATGGGATGTTGACGAATAAAACGGGCAGCGCCAGCCTGAGCCATTCCATATTCTTCTTTACGATAATAAGCATAAACCAACTGTAATTCAGCTAGCCTTGCTTCAAGATTTAAAGGATATTGCACCTGCAAAGCTTCAAAGCGCTTAATGGCTTCAGTAAAATCGCCCTTATCCATGTCCGCTTCGGCGTTTTCGAAAATCTCGCTAGGGGTTTCTCCTTTATAAGCCTCAGAAGGCCCCACCTTAGTTGCGCAAGAGGATAAAGCAAGAGCAATCCCCGCCAGTAGCGCCACTGTTACGCTTTGGACTAATCCTTTTTTCGATTGTGCCAACATGAATCATCCTTTCAAAATCAGTCATTCAGGATGTGCATTGTAAACAAAAATCTGTCATTATTCACGCATGAAAACAACGACTCAAAAAATCCAGCATTCATTAACTATTCCAGTTGATTTTGCCGGCCTACGCCTTGATCAAGCTGTAGCCAAGCTGCTACCTGATTATTCTCGAGCGCTATTACAAAAATGGATTAAAAACGGCGATCTTCAAGTGAATGGTCAAACCGTAAAGCCTCGAGCAACAGTCTTTGGTGATGAAACGATCACCTTAACGGCAGAATTAGAGCCACAAACCGACTGGGCTGCCGAACCTATGCCGCTTAATATAGTGTATGAAGACGAAGCTTTACTGGTCTTAAATAAACCTGCTGGGATAGTTGTCCATCCCGGCAGCGGCAATCCTGATCATACCCTCTTAAATGCATTATTATTTCATGCACCTGATCTTAAATTATTACCTCGCGCAGGTATTATTCATCGTATTGATAAAGACACTTCAGGGCTTTTAGTTATCGCTAAAACTATGCCTGCTTACACTAGTCTAGTTAAGCAGCTCAAAAATAGATCGATAAGACGCGAATATCAAGCGGTTGTATGCGGCACCATTATTAGTGGAGGCACCGTTGATGCGCCTATTGCAAGACATCCATTACAACGCAAACGTATGGCTGTGAGTGGCATGGGCAAACCGGCAATCAGCCATTATCGTATAGCTGAAAAGTTTCGAGAACACACTCGATTAAAAGTTAAATTAGAAACCGGGCGTACCCACCAAATTCGGGTTCATATGGCGCATATTCAACACCCTATTGTAGGCGATCCTGTCTATGGCGGCAGATTAAAATTACCTAAGGGTGCAACACCTGCGTTAATAACTACCTTGCGCCAATTCAAACGCCAAGCATTACATGCTGAAGAATTAGAACTTACTCATCCTGTCACTCGTGAGATTATGAACTGGCAAGTGGAAGTACCCGATGATTTTGCTCACTTAGTAGAAGTTTTAAGGGAAGATACGCGCTTATTTAAAGGATAACTATGTTTATTCAACCCGAATGGCCAGCACCTTCTTATGTTAAAGCTTATACTACCCTTCGCACCGGTGGTAGCAGCGCACCGCCCTTTAATGATTTTAATTTAGGTTTGCATACGGGTGATGATGAACAAACAGTTATGGCTAATAGAAAGCTATTGCAACAATCTCTTCATATACCTCAAGAACCGGTATGGCTTAATCAGACTCACAGCAATATTGTAGTTGAAGCTAAGCCTGAAAATTATTTGCAAAATGCTGATGCCAGCTTTAGTAATCATGCAAACCAAGTCTGTGTCGTCATGACAGCCGATTGCTTGCCTATTTTATGCTGCAGTACGAAAGAGCCTTTTGTCAGTGCCATCCATGCCGGGTGGCGTGGATTAGCTAGCGGCATTATTAATAAAGCTTTAGATAAAATTCCATTCCTTGAGAATCTGCTGGTTTGGCTGGGACCCGCGATAGGTCCGCAACATTTTGAGGTGGGCGAAGATGTCTATGAAGCTTTTACTTCCCTGAACCCTAAAAACCAAACGGCCTTTCGTCGTTCTTCGCCCAAAAAATGGCTAGCCAATATATATGAGTTAGCTCGGATCCAATTAGCAGATTTAGGAATAAGCCAGATCTATGGGGGCACACACTGCACTTTTAACCAATCTGACCTATTTTTCTCTTACCGTCGTGATAAAGGTAAGACGGGGCGCATGGCCAGCCTTATCTGGCTGGAAGAGTCCTAAGCTGCCTTTCTCGGTTCCTTAAGAATAAGCCCTGAGGCTTGCTATCATCCCCAGAGGCTGTTAGGTAGGCTGCACGTGAAGTAAGATCCCGATACAAACGGCTTGTTTTAATTGGTTTTTTTATCCATAATGACTAAGTATTTCCAAATAAATATTCAATTCTGGGGGACGGTAAATGAAAAGATTTATTAGCCTGGTTTCTCTTTTGATTGCTTCCTTCATTTTTTCTGCGACTGCGTTAGCTGCCCTTCCGGTAGATAACAGCTTAGCGCCTATGCTCAAAAAGGTTTTACCAGCAGTTGTTAACATCCGCGCCCAAATAAAAGTAACTGACTATTCCGTCTTAAGAGAATTAGATAAGCAACGTGAAAGAAGCGGCGATCCCAGTCAGCCTATCGACAAAATGTTATCTGTCGGTTCAGGTGTAATTGTTAATGCTGAGAAAGGTTTAATTTTAACAAATGCTCACGTCGTTAATGATGCACAAACAATTACAGTTACTTTAGGCGATGGCAGACATTTTTCTGCTCGAGTGATTGGCTTAGATAAACCATCTGATGTCGGCCTTATTCAAATTAAGGCTAAAAATTTAACTGCGATTCCTATGGCAGATTCCAATAAATTAAAAGTGGGTGATATGGTAGCTGCGATTGGCAACCCATTTGGATTAAGCCAAACAGTAACAGCTGGTATCGTTAGTGCCCTAGGCCGAAACACACTCGGCAGTGAAAATTTTGAGAACTTGATTCAAACCGACGCCCCGATTAATCCAGGCAATTCTGGTGGCGCGGTGGTTGAGCGCGAGGGGGACTTGTTGGGTCTGCAGAC
>CAZXFO010000261.1:0-12932 GCA_964639745.1 uncultured Coxiellaceae bacterium
TACTATGCAGACTAGCCTAGAACTAGCTGCTGATATATTAAACTTTAAGCAAAAAGAAATAAGCATGGGTACTTACTCTTCGAATATCCTAAATTGCCTCGTGGCTACCAACAAAATGTTATCTGATCCTACGATTCAAAATATCCAAGCACAACAAGCCACCACCCATAAATTCCGTGATTTTCTTGAATGGGCTGAACCCTTTAGAAAATACCGTCATTTTCACGGCTTTGCAGGCGCCACAGGCATTTTAGCAGGGTTATTTTTAATCTGTATGACGGGTATTGCTATCACAGCAAGTCCCGCGGTCGGGGCTATCATAGCCTTCTCGGCAATCATCTTATTAAGCTCTATGCTGATAGCAATAGGGGCTTACCTGCTAAAAGCCGTGAAACTTCGTGAAGATGAGAAATTAAGAAACCAATTAATTAGCAATCTCGAAGAATTAAATAAGCAAACCAAATCATTTGGCTTCTTCAAGCCTCAAGACAAGCAATCACCTGAACTCGGCAAAGACCAAGCTGCAAATTTTGAGCCAAGACCAGCGCAAATCTAGTCTTCACCGTCTTATCTTGGTGGGTGGCTTTGGGATAGATGAAATCTTCCAAGCTAATTCAAGCGCTTAGCATCGAACAAAGTTACCTTGATGGCTATCTGAACTATTGTGGCAGGGAAAGTCTTACACTAGAATAGCCGGATGAAAAATCCCCTATCCTTAAATATTGCCAAGAATGGTCTTGCCGTATTTGCTGGTGTTTTATTGACCCTAGCCTGTGCGCCGTTTAATGTTTTTCCATTTGCGCTTATTTCTTCTGCTGTATTGCTCGCTCTTTGGCTTGATGTTTCACCTGAACAAGCTTTTAAACGCGGGTTTTATTACGGCGTGGGTTTATTTGGTAGCGGAGTCTACTGGATTTTCATTAGCATGCATACCTATGCTGATCTGCCTGCTGTGTTTGCTGGATTGTTAACAGCATTATTCATAGCCTGCCTCTCTCTTTTCCCAGCTGTACAAGGCTGGCTTACAAATCGGTATTTTCCACTCACTAACAACACTAAAATCCTTTGCGCTTTCCCTGCTCTTTGGGTTTTCATAGATTGGATACGCAGCTGGATTTTTTCAGGATTTCCCTGGCTTTTTATTGGCTACAGCCAAATACAATCACCCTTGAAAGGTTATGCTCCTTTACTTAGTGTTTATGGCGTTTCCTTAGCTACAGTTTTGAGCAGCGCATTAATAGTGAATGCGTATCGCCATTACAAAAATAGGCAACTTAATTTTAGCTATTATAATTTATTAGCAATGGTATCCATCTGGGTAGTCGGCGGTGCCTTATGTCTCATTCAGTGGACTAAACCTTTAGGACAAACAATAAAAATAAGCTTGGTGCAAGCTAACATTCCGCAACAGCTCAAATGGGATCCTGACCAAATCCAACCTACCTTAAATCAATATAAAACCCTTTCTGAAAAACATTGGGGCAGCAGCCAAGTCGTTATTTGGCCAGAAGCGGCTATTCCAGCACCACTTGAATATGTCGCCGGCTTTCTCGATGATATGGCTGCAGTAGCTAAAAGTCATCATGCCACTTTGATCACCGGCATACCTATAAAAAATCCGCTTAATAACCGCTATTTTAATGCAGTGGTCAGTGTGGGCGATCAAAGCGAAGGCGTCTATCTCAAGAGGCGTTTAGTACCATTTGGTGAATATATACCTTTACAATATTGGTTCGGGCGAGTTTTTGATTTTCTCAAAATACCTATGTCAGATTTTACGGAAGGGGTTGGCCCCGATGAGCCCATCAAGCTCGTAAACGGCATTAAGATTTTAACCTTTATCTGCTATGAAATTGCTTTCCCGGAGCAATTGCTGTCACGTATCAAAAGCACAAGCATGATTTTAACGGTGACTAATGATGCTTGGTTTGGTCATTCAATTGCGCAAGCACAACATTTACAAATGGCTCAAATGCGCGCCATTGAGCTAGGCCGTCCAGTGCTTTTTGCTTCAAATAATGGCATCACTGCTACCATTAATTCGAAAGGCCAAATTCAAAATTCAGCTCCTCCTTTTGAAACTTATGTTTTAACCGATGATGTACAGCCTTATCAGGGTGAAACCCCTTGGCAATTTTTTGCTATGGACCCTGTTTTATTAATTATATCTGCGCTGCTCTATGCAGCATTTAGAAATCGCAAAAACGAAAGAGGAAATCATGGAACTACAATACAATCCGCATAAAATTGAGCAAACTACTCGCGAATTTTGGTCGGAGAAAGGCTGCTTTCAAGTTACCGAAGACTTAAATAAAGAAAAATTTTATTGCCTTTCCATGTTCCCTTACCCAAGTGGCCGTCTCCATATGGGCCATGTGCGTAATTACACCATTGGCGATGTCATCTCCCGTTATCAACGCATGCTAGGCAAAAACGTATTGCAACCCATGGGCTGGGATGCATTTGGTTTGCCCGCTGAAAATGCAGCTATTAAAAATGAAATCCCTCCCGCGCGATGGACCTACCAAAATATCGACATCATGCGCCAACAAATGGTGCAGTTGGGTTTAGCTTATGATTGGAGTCGCGAGCTCACTACTTGCAAACCGGATTATTATCGCTGGGAGCAATGGTTCTTTATTCAGCTCTTTAAAAATGGCTTAGTCTATAAAAAGAATTCTGAAGTTAACTGGGATCCTGTCGATCAAACAGTCTTAGCTAATGAACAAGTCGTTGATGGTCGCGGCTGGCGCTCAGGAGCTTTAGTTGAAAGACGCGAAATCCCTCAATGGTTTTTAAAAATTACCGCTTACGCTGATGAATTGCTAGATGAACTAGATAACCTAGAAGGTTGGCCAGAACAAGTTAAAACTATGCAGCGTAATTGGATTGGTCGTTCGCAAGGTGTAGAAGTTTTTTTTGAAATTGAAGGTTATGAAGATTCGCTCACAGTGTTTACCACGCGGCCCGACACGCTTTTCGGTGTTACCTATATCGCTATAGCACCTCAACATCCTTTAGCTAAAAAAGCTGCTGAAACTAACCAAGAGCTGCGTGCTTTCCTTGATGAATGCCGTAACATAAAAGTTGCAGAAGCTGAATTAGCTACCATTGAAAAACGTGGCATGCCTACACATATAGAGGCCATACACCCTCTAACTCAACAAAAAATTCCGGTATGGGTAGCGAACTTTGTTGTAATGGATTATGGAACAGGTGCCGTAATGTCTGTCCCTGCTCATGATCAACGTGATTTTGAGTTTGCACAAAAATTTAATTTGCCCATAAAACAAGTTATTCTTCCTGCTGATAATTCACAATGGGATTTCAGTTTTGGCGCATATACTGCGCCTGGCACATTAGTTGATTCTCACCTCTTTTCAGATCTCGACTCTAAAACAGCGCAAGAGAAAATTGCCGCTCACCTTGAAACATTAGGAAAAGGTCGACGCAAAATCAGTTATCGATTGAGAGATTGGAGTATTTCCCGTCAGCGTTACTGGGGAACACCTATTCCCATGATCAATTGCTTAACCTGTGGACCTGTACCGGTTGCTGAAAATGATTTACCGGTAATCCTACCCGAAGATGTTAAATTTAGTGGCGTCTCATCTCCGATTAAGAATATGCCGGAATTTTATAAAGTTAAATGCCCACGCTGTAATAATGACGCGGAACGCGAAACAGACACTTTTGACACCTTCTTTGAATCTTCTTGGTATTTCGCTCGCTACGCATGTAAAAAGCAAGACCAAGCCATGTTAGATGCGAGAGCCAATTATTGGTTACCTGTCGATCAATACATCGGCGGCATTGAACATGCCGTCATGCATCTACTTTATGCCCGCTTCATTTATAAAGCGCTCCGAGATGAAGGCTTAGTCAATACTGCAGAGCCTTTTACCCGCTTATTAACCCAGGGCTTGGTGCTTAACCAAGGGATTAAAATGTCGAAATCAAAGGGCAACGTAGTAGATCCTCAAGCTTTAATTGAAAAATATGGTGCAGATACCGTACGCCTATTTACTATGTTCGCCTCCCCTCCAGATCAGAGTATGGAATGGTCAGATACAGGAGTTGAAGGCGCTCATCGCTTCTTAAAACGCTTATGGACGTTTGCTTACGAAAATCGAGAAGACATTCGTAAGGGCAATTTAGCACGTGGTGAAAACAATATTGAAGGTATGGATTGGGACAATATTGCTAGTCAACAACGAGGCCTAATGCGGCAAGTTTATGAAATATTCGAGCAAGCTAAATACGACTATGAGCGCCAGCAATATAATACAGTCGTTTCTGGCAGCATGAAAATGCTCAACTTATTAACTAGCGTTAACGCGGAAAGCAAAGCTTTAGATATTGATACACACCGATATATCCTAAGCAAAAGCATAAGTATTTTGTTACGCCTATTGGCTCCTATTGCTCCTCATATAACCCATCAGCTTTGGGCGGATTTACACTACCAAGGTATTATTCTTGATGCTCCATGGCCAAAATCTAGTTTAGGCTCATTAAAAGCTGATGAAATCCATTTGGTTGTTCAAATTAACGGGAAAGTAAGAGGAAAAGTTAGTGTACCTCATGATGCCGATAATGCGCTCATCGAGAAAATTGCTTTAAGCGATGAAAAAATTCAGCCACACATAACGGGCAAAGAAGTTAAGAAAGTTATCTGCGTACCTGGAAAATTAATTAACATTGTTGTTGGGTAGTTTAAACAATATGATAAAAAAAACCTTTCTTGTTTTACTTTTAACCTGGCTTATCAGCAGCTGCGGCTTTCATCCTCGAAGCCCTGCAACGCTCGCCAAGCCTTTACAAAGCCTATACTTCCAATCAAAGGATCCCTATAGCGCCTTATCTCGTCTTTTAAAACAAAACTTAAAAATGTCTGGGGTAAGCTTGGCAAGCAACGCTCAAGAAGCAACAACTACTCTAAGTATTCTGCAAGAGTCTATGGGTCAAGATTTATTGAGTATTAACAGTTCACAGCAAACTCGACAATACAATTTACATTTAACTATTGTGTTCCAAGTTTCAGATAGCCATGGCGAAGTGTTAGTTACACCACAAACTCTTACTGAGACAAGAACACTGACCTTACAATCTAATCAAGTGCTAGCAGGTAGCAACCAAGCAGCCATGCTCTATAATGACATGCGACGATCTATTGCTTACAACATTATGAATCGCCTTGCCTCAAAAGATATCAGCAAAGCAATTAACCATGTGCAAGGTAGATAATGAAAATTACTAGCTTTCAGCTGGAACAGCACCTCACTAAAACCCTGGCCAAGATATATCTTATTTGTGGCGATGAACCCTTCTTAATTCAAGAAACTTTTACTACTCTATTACAAAAAGCTAGAAAACAAGGCTTCAGCGAACGCCTACGCCTTGATGTAGATACTGATAGTGACTTGGAAATGGCCTATACCCAGGCCTATACGCCACCATTAATGAAACAACGCCGCTTTTTAGAATTACATTGGAAAAATAAACTAACTAAAGCGGGCCAGCAATTTTTAATTAATTATGCAGCCAACCCTTCGCCTTATACCTTATTAGTAGCCCGGATCAATAAATTAGATAGCAAGACTGAACAAACTCAATGGTTTAAAGCTCTAGAAAAAAATAGTGTAGTCTTACCTATATGGCCATTACAGGCTAACCAACTACCCAATTGGATTATGCAAATAGAAAAGAGCATGGAATTACAATTAACGAAGGATGCTGCTCAATTACTGGCGCACTATGCTGAAGGCAATTTACATGCTGTTGCACAAGAGATAGAAAAGCTTTCGCTATCCGGCCACCCAATCATTGATCGGCAAGTTGTCGCTAGCCTCGTTGTTGATCAGGGCTGTTTTAATGCATTTGATTTAGTTGACCAGGCAGTAGCTGGCCAATCCGCCCAGGTACTTCGAATCTTACGTTACCTTAAAAACGAAGGTGCAGAACCTATGCTCATATTAGGAGCCTTCATGCATGAATTACGTACCCTTGTTAAGCTTGCCAAAGAGCTTGCTAAAGGGGCTAATTTAAGCACCCTTTACAGCCAATATCGCATCCGTATTAGCAAGCAAAATGGTATCCGTGAGTTTTTAAAGCGCAATAATATTGATAGCTGCCTCAATTTGATCCTTTTAGCCAGTGAAATCGACTACTTAGTCAAAGGGTTAAGGCGAGGGGATATCTGGGAGGCATTAGAACGATTTAGCTTAAACGTTGCCGGTATTAACTTTACTCGCAATGAAATAACAAACTATATATAATTGATTTATGCATCAATCTAAGCGAGCAATAGGCATTTTAGGGGGAACTTTTGACCCCATCCATTTTGGCCACTTGCGACTGGCCCTCGAGCTGCATCAAGCTTTCGACCTAGATCATATTCGTTTAATACCCTGTTTCCAACCTGTACATCGCAAATCTCCAATAGCGTCGCCTGAAGACCGTTTATCCATGGCAAAGCGAGCAGTTGCCTCTGAAGAAGCCTTAAAGGTTGATGATATAGAAATTCGACGCAAAGGACCCTCTTATACTATTGATACCCTCTTAGAGTTGCGAAAGAAAACTCAACATCCATTTTGCATCCTGATTGGGATTGATGCATTTTTAGGTATTACGAGCTGGCAACGCTGGCAAGAAATTTTAGATAATGCTCATCTTATCGTGGCTCATAGACCCAACTATCATCTGCCCAATACGGGAGTTGTAGCAAAATTATTACGCGATCGTTTATCGGAAGATTCGAGCATAGTCCATAAAAAGCCAAACGGTTGCATCTTGCTGCACCCAATTACCGCTTTAGAGATTTCAGCAACTGATATACGCAAACAAATTGCAATGGGCAAGAATCCCCGATATTTGTTGCCTGATAATGTTTATGAGTTTGTAAAAAAACGTGGCATTTATAGTGTAAGTACACTTTAACTAACGGAGGTAAAGCATGCAAACAAAGCATCTGCAAGAGATAGCAATAAAAGCGCTAGAAGATTTACAGGCTATCGATACGACCGTTATTGACGTCCGTCCTTTAACATCTATTACTGACGTCATGATCATTTGTACTGGTCGCTCATCTCGCCACGTTAAATCCATTGCAGATAATCTTGTCACGCAAGCTAAAAAAAATAATGTTAGCTATGTTCATGCTGAAGGAGATCAAGATGACGAGTGGGTGCTTGTAGATATGGGAGATGTAGTAGTTCACATTATGCTGCCAGCAGTCAGAACCTTTTATAATTTAGAAGCACTATGGGAACCCATGACTGCTGAAGTAAAAACAAAAGTTTAATTTTTAACTATTGCCATCCTAGGCCCCTAGGATGGCACAAAATCGAGCCCTTCATGTTACAATTTCGACTTATTACTGTTAGCAATAAAGCACCCTCATGGATTTCAGAAGGTTTCCAAGAATACAGCAAGCGTCTTTCATCTACATTTTCTTTCGATGTAATTGAAATTCCCGTTGAAAAACGTAGTAATCAAAAAAACCTTCAGCCTCTCATAGACCGAGAAGGTGAAAAAATTTTATCGGCCATTAAACCCCAGCATACTGTCATCGCTTTAGAGGTAACTGGTAAAATGTGGTCTACTGAAGAACTAGCTGAGCAATTAAATCAATGGCAGCTTGAAGCGAGAAACATTGATTTTATAGTGGGCGGGCCAGACGGGTTATCTGCTGCATGCTTAAAGCGCGCGCAATATAAATGGTCTTTATCGCGGCTTACCTTACCGCATTTGATGGTGAGAATCTTAATTGCTGAGCAACTATATCGGGCATGGACAATTCTCCAAGGTCATCCCTACCACAAGTAACTCACCCATTTAAATCGTAGTGCTAGCAGCAATAACTTGCAGCAATATTTTTACCTTGTTACTACTCTCTTTGTATTCATCACGTGTTTTATCAACATCCAATCGCATTTTCTTAATTTCTTCAATATTAGTATTATTTTTATCGACAGAGTCATACGCTTTCCAAGCAGCTTGGAATTTATTTTTTATAAAAATACTATCTGCTTCAGCTTGTAGAACTTGAGCACCAAACCTTTCTGCATCTTTTTCTCGTTGATTTACTAACGCTGTAAAATCTGCTTGAGCTTGCATCACAATTTCACAGGGAAGATAAGAGGGAGCTGCTTCTTGCACGCACTGATTATAGACTTGCTGCAAATAATCCGGATGGGTCATAAGATAAAGATAAGAAGTCTTTTGCTCCTTACAACCCGACATAAATAAAGCAGCCAATGCAGCTACTGATAAAGTTAATAATTTAAACATGATATCTCTCAAAGTTAACTATCCGCCCCATAGAAATGCGAACGGCGCAGTATTTCCTGTAACAATATAAGAAAATGGTAGTATTAACAGTAATAAACCTATAATAACAAGCCACACTACCGTACTAAAAGGAACATGCAATGGACTACGTCTATGCTCAAAATATTTTACAAGAGCAGCAAAAAAACAAGCAAAACCAACAATAAGACAACCCACGCTCACAAAGCTAATAATCACTTCTATGGGCTGAGCGATATTATCAGCCACCTCACCAAAGCTAAGACTTGCGTAAGCAGTCTGAGCTAGAAGACAGCTTATGATTAGAACCAAAATTGGCATTTTTAATCTCCTTTGACTCCGCTAATTTTTTGCTTTCATCCATTGATACACAATTAACAATGCCCCTAAACATACAGCCATATCAGCTACATTAAAAACAGGCCAATGCCAATCTGCAACATAAAGGTCAATAAAATCGGTAACTCTCTGATAACGAACCCTATCCCATAAATTACCTATAGCACCGCCAAGAATGCAGGCAAGCGCAATAGCCATTAGCTTTTCTTGACGTTTTAATCGTGACATCCAGATTAAAATGATAACACTTACAACAACTGCTACCACTCCAAATAAAACATTAGGCCAAAAGGATCCTGTATCTAAAAAACTAAAAGCAGCGCCAGTATTATAAGCAAGAGTAAGATTAATAAATGGTGCAACTGAGATGGTCTGGTAAAGTTGAAGATGCTGTTGAATCATAGACTTAGAAAACCAGTCTAGGGCTAAGATTACGACACTAATCCATAAAAAATATAAACCTGTTTTACGCATATTGCCGCCTTTCACCTGAACCCTCAACATTAGTTATACAACGTTCGCATAAACCTGGATGCTCTTGATTTAATCCAACACTAGGCAAACGGTGCCAACATCTCTCACACTTAGCTGCTTCTGTTGGCTGAACTCTCACCCAAACATTAGCCACTTCAGTTTCTGTTGCACCATCCAGCTTTTCAGCTAGCGCTTTGACTACAGCTACTGAAGTAATAAGCACAAAACGCAACTCATCACCTAAAGCTAACAATTGTTGCTGTATGAGGCCATCACAATAGATCTCGACCTCAGCTTCAAGCGCTGAACCTAGGGCTCCTTCGTTACGCTTAGCTTCAATTTCTTTATTTACTGCATCACGTATTTTGCGAATGCTTTCCCAATAGCTTTGATTCATTTGGGCAGTTTCAGCAAGTGGTGACAAATCAGTATACCATTTACTTAGCAAGACTGAATCAGCTTCAGTTCGCTCTCTCCCGGGCAAATATTGCCAGATCTCTTCTGCTGTATAAGAGAGAATAGGCGCAAGCCAACGAGTCATAGCTTCAATAATATGATACATAGCAGTTTGAGCAGAACGCCTGGCAACATTATTGGTGGGCATCGTGTACTGCCGATCCTTAATAACATCTAAATAAAAGCTACCCATGTCCACAGCGCAGAATTGATGTAACTTTTGATAAATTAAGTGAAACTGGTAATCCTCATAAGCTTTAAGAATTTCATCCTGGACTATTCGCGCCTTATCGATAGCCCAGCGGTCTAAAGCAAGCATATCCTCTAACGCCACTTTATGAATAGCTGGATCGAAATCGTGTAAATTAGCCAATAAAAAGCGGGCCGTATTACGTAAGCGTCTATAAGTTTCAGAAATACGGGTAAAGATTTCATTTGAGGCATTAATTTCTGCTCGGTAATCAATAGAAGCTACCCATAAACGTAGAATATCTGCCCCCATTGTTTTCATCATTTCATTAGGATCGATGACATTGCCTAATGATTTAGACATTTTACGGCCTTCAAGATCGATAACATACCCATGCGTTAATACTATTTTATAAGGGGCTTGTTGCCTTATTGCCATAGCCGTTAATAAAGAAGAATTAAACCAACCACGGTGTTGATCAGACCCCTCTAAATACATATCAGCTGGATAAGGTAGTTCTGGTGATTGACCTAAAACACAATCGTGAGTTACGCCAGAATCAAACCACACATCGAGGGTATCCATACATTTCTGGTAATCTTTTGCTTCGTTGCCGAGCAACTCTTCTGCAGACATGTTATACCACCCTTCAATACCTTCTTTTTCCATACGCTGAGCCGCTTTCTCAATAAGCTCTAAAGTATTAGGATGTAATTCTTTTGTTTCTTTATGAATAAATAAAGTTAAGGGAACACCCCAGGTTCGCTGACGGGAAATGCACCAATCGGGTCGACCTTCCATCATGGAACTAATACGTGCTTTACCCCATTCGGGCACCCACTTCACTTTATCAATAGCTTCCATGGCAAGCTTACGTAAGCCATTTTTCTCCATGCTAATAAACCATTGCGGTGTAGCTCGAAAAATCAATGCAGTCTTATGTCGCCAACAATGAGGATAACTATGAACCAGTTTTTCAAAATGCAGCAGGTTATCTTGAGCTTTTAAAGCTTCTAAAACAGCATCATTAGCTTTAGATACATGCAAACCAGCAAACATCGGTGTTTGTGCAGTATAACAACCATTATCACCTACAGGGCTCACCACCGGTAAACCGTATTTTTTTCCGATGACATAATCATCTTGACCATGCGCTGGCGCAGTATGGACTGCACCTGTACCAGAATCGACAGTTACATGCTCACCTAAAACGACTGAGACTTCTTTATCATAAAATGGGTGCTGTAACTTTAGATTTTCAAGTTGCTCACCTAACACTTCGCTTGAAATTGAATATTCAGCAATATTAAAACGCTGCATAACAGCTTCGACCAACATTTTAGCAATTAACCATTGGCCACGCGCAGTATTGACTAGAACATACTCTACCGATGGATTTAAAGCGACCGCTTCGTTAGCAGGCAAAGTCCAGGGGGTAGTTGTCCAGATAGGGATGCCAGCTGAAGTAAGTTGTTCAGGCTTTAAGGATAAACGTTTAGCAAAATCGGCAACATCTTTAACTCTAAACAAAACGTCTATCGCAGGGGATGTTTTATCAGCATATTCAACTTCAGCTTCAGCTAACGCAGAACTGCAATCTAAACACCAATAAACCGGTTTATAACCACGCTCTAAATGCCCTTGCTGGATTATCTTACCTAGCGCGCGAACAATATTCGCTTCAAATTTAAAATCCATTGTAAGATAAGGATTATCCCAATCAGCTAAAACACCTAAGCGTTTAAAAGCTTCGCGCTGAATATCAATTTGAGTAGCAGCATATTCTCGACAAGCTTCACGAAATTGTGCGACTGTTACTTTTTGACCTGGTTTACCTAATATTTTTTCTACGCGATGCTCGATAGGAAGCCCATGGCAATCCCATCCTGGAATGTAAGGTGAGTTAAAGCCACTCATTGTTTTAGACTTAACTACTATATCTTTAAGCACTTTATTTACAGCATGACCCAAATGGATAGGACCATTAGCGTAAGGAGGACCATCGTGAAGCACGAAATTTTTACGCCCTTTTCCTTGTTCACGGAGCTTTTGATAAATATCCATCTTCTGCCATTTTTCCAAAATAGCTGGCTCTCGTTTAGCAAGATCCGCTTTCATGGGAAAATCGGTTTTAGGAAGATTGAGTGTATTTTTATACTCTTTCTTTTCGGACATCTTTTAGCTCCTCGTATCTTCTTTGCCTAGGCTTTAGAAAGATTTTTATCAAAATATTCTCGCGCAGCAGCAACATCTTGCTTAATTTGTTCACGCAGTAAATCCGTATTATCAAAACGGATTTCATCGCGCAATTTTTCACAAATTTCAACTTTGACATATTGACCATAAATATCTTGATCAAAGTCAAATAAGTGCACTTCTAATAATGTTCGAGTGCCATCAACTGTAGGTCGCACACCTATATTGGCTACACCCGGTAGTGCATGGGGAGCCAAGCCTTGCACTTTAACGGTATAAACGCCCTGCACTGGCGTGGCCTCGCGATGAAGATAAATATTTGCAGTCGGGAAGCCCCATTGCCTGCCTCGCTGATCGCCTGCTGCCACCCTTCCACTTAAAGTATAAGGATGACCTAAGTATTTACGCACGGCAGCATGATCGCCTTTGGTTAAAGCTTGCCTTAGCAGGGTACTGCTAATTCTTTCTCCGCTCGTTAAAATAGGACGTATGATTTCTACGGTAAAGCCTATTTCTTTAGCTAATGCTTCTAATTGCGGAATATCGCCACTACGTTTATGTCCAAAACGAAAATCCTCACCAACCATAATATGTTTAATGCCTAATTTTTGACCTAAGACCTGCTTGGCAAACTCCTCTGGACTGAGAGCCGCAAAAGCGGGATTGAAATAAGCTGTTAGAACTTTATCAACGTTACAACTTGCTAAGGCCTCATATTTTTCCCTCATTCGGGTAAGCCTGGCTATAACAGCCTTACCCTTCATATAAAATTCAAGTGGCTGAGGCTCAAAAATCATGACCATCGAAGGGGCATTATGCTCTTTTGCTCTTTCATTGACCAAATCCAGCAAAGCTTGATGTCCGACGTGGACCCCATCAAAATTCCCAATGGTGATAACACTGCCTTTATCTTCAGGCTTGATATTATGTAACCCACGAATGAGCTTAGTCACTGTTAATACTCTCT
>CAZXFO010000262.1:0-3456 GCA_964639745.1 uncultured Coxiellaceae bacterium
AGCACTGCTCTTACATTAAAAGAAGCTATTAGCATTGATGACTTTGCGAAAGTTGATTTACGTATAGCAAAAATCCTTGCCGCAGATCATGTAGAAGGAGCAGACAAATTACTTAGATTGCAAGTCGATCTAGGAGACCAAAAACGTCAAATCTTTGCAGGCATTAAATCAGCTTATCAGCCCGAAGAGCTTATTGGCCGTTTCGTCGTTGTAGTTGCTAATTTAGCACCGCGCAAAATGCGCTTTGGAATTTCGGAAGGAATGATAATAGTTGCGAGCTCTGGTGAAGGGGATCTCATATTAGTGGAACCCGGGCCAGGGGCAAAACCTGGCATGGTAGTTAAATAAACCAAATGAAGCTACAAACTTTAGCTGTTATTCGCGAAGAAGAATGTATTGGTTGCACAAAGTGCATTCAGGCTTGCCCTGTTGATGCTATTTTGGGCAGCTCTAGGCAAATGCATACTGTCATTAGCGAGGAGTGCATTGGCTGCAAGCTATGTTTGCCCCCCTGCCCCGTTGATTGTATTGATTTGTTGTCTGTTGAAAAGCCGGAATTTTGCCCCGAAGAAAAAAAGCAGCAAGCTACTCATACTAAAAAACGCTACCTGGCACGACAAAAGCGCCTAGCTGAATCAACAGAACTAAATCCATTAGAATTAAAAGCTAGGCAGAACTATGTAAAAGAGGCTGTCGCTCGGCATAAACAGACAAAACTGTAGCATCCTCACTTAAAAATGAGTATAAGTAGGTTTTCTTAAAAAGAAGAGGATGTTATGCAGGAAGTAGCTAACCGAATCAAAAATATCAAACCTTCACCTACTCTAGCCTTAGGGCAACGCGCTGACGAAATGTTAGCTCAAGGCAAACCTGTTATAAATCTCACTGTCGGTGAGCCAGATTTTGACACTCCTCAACATATAAAAGATGCTGCTATCGAAGCTATTAAAAACGGCTTTACCAAATACACTGCTGTTGATGGCATAAAAAAATTAAAAGAAGCTATTATCAAAAAATTTTCACAAGAAAATAAGCTAGACTTTCAATTAAAGCAAATTCTGGTCTCATGTGGCGCGAAGCATAGTTTATTTAATTTATTTGCTGCTATTTTGAATCCAGGCGACGAAATTATTATTCCAGCACCGTTCTGGGTTTCATATCCTGATATGGCCCAAATTTTAGATGCAGTACCCGTAGTCATAGAGACGACATTTGAAAAAAAATTCAAAATGACTCCTGAACAACTAGAGGCAGCTATTACGCCCAAAACAAGAGCTATAGTTATTAATAGCCCTTGTAATCCAACAGGAATTGCCTATCAACCTGATGAGTTGAAAGCATTCGGCGAAATTTTATTAAAGCACCCAAAAGTGGTTGTCATTACAGATGATATCTACGAGCACATCTTATGGAATCCTGCCCAATTCACTAATATAGTTAACGTTTGCCCAGAGCTTTATGACCGCACTGTAGTCGTTAATGGTGTATCTAAAGCTTATGCTATGACAGGTTGGCGAATTGGTTATGCAGCAGGCCCAGAAAAAATTATAGCTGCGATGAAAACTATACAATCTCAGAGCACCTCTAACCCAACTAGCATAGCCCAATGGGCAGCTTATAGCGCATTAACAAATGAGCAAACCAGTATTGTAGTAATGAATCGCGCTTTCAAAGCTCGTCACGACATGATTTTGCCTCGTTTACAAAGTATGCCAGGCGTTCGTTGTTTACCCAGTGACGGTACTTTTTATAGCTTTCCTAATGTACAAGAAGCTTTATACAAATCAGCAATGAAAACTGATCTTGAATTTGGTGATTATCTACTACAAGAAGCTAACATTGCTATTGTCCCAGGGAGTTGTTTCGGTGCACCAGGACATATCAGGCTCTCATTTGCAACAACTACTGAAAACCTTGAGCAAGCAATGAATAGAATGGAAGAAGCACTTAAAAAATTAGTTAGCTAACACATATAGAAGCCTGCATAAATGCAGGCTTATTAGCCATTAATTTTATTTAAAACTATTGACCTTGCTTCAATAGAATATTAGTATCCAGCGATATACACTCTTCCCCGGTAGCTCAGCAGGTAGAGCAGGTGGCTGTTAACCACCGTGTCATTGGTTCGAATCCAGTCCGGGGAGCAGAATCTCTCCCATCATTTCCCTAAACTTCGGTATAGAAAACTCTTTGGTTGCTCTTTGATAATGTTTTTCGCCCCATTCCAATCGACCTGATTCTGGTGTTTGATAGGCTTGCAACATGGCTTTAGCTAATTCGCTCGGCTGCTTCGGATCAACAATAATTCCCGAGTCTCCTAATACTTCTGGCATACCGTTAACTCTAGTAGCTATGGTAGGGACTTTAGCAACCATGGCCTCCAATAATACACGGCCAAAAGCCTCTTGAATGGACGAAGAAACATAAACATCGAATGCCTTCATATATCGGAAACCGTCAGCCAAGAAGCCCGCAAAAATTACATCATTGGTTAAACTTAACTCTTCAACCTGTTGTTTTAATTGGCTTTCCAGTTGACCATCCCCTAAGATAATTAACTTAGCATTAGCGCAGCTTTTTTTAACCTCAGCAAACGCAGCAATAAGTGTTTTTTGATCTTTGTTCACAGCCAAACGGCCTAAAGTACCGAAAACAAAATCCTCGCTTGTTAAGCCAAGCTTCCCACGTGCTTCTTTGCGAGAAAATAGCCGGGGCTCAGTTAAGTCAACATCTATCATGTTATACAGGGTAATAACCCTACCCGGCGCTATATTCCATAAATCTTGCCTCATATCATTCCTAACCGCATTAGAAACACCAGCAAAAATCATATTCTTTGGCGCTAAAGCTGCAATCAATATCCTTCGCGCTACAGACCTCATTGTGCCAAGCTCATGCATGACCGAGATAAGTTTAGGAATGCGGCGAAATAGGCTAACCCAAAGCATGATATAGGTTGGCTTATAACGGTGACAAATTACGGCCTCAAAACCCTTTTTTTTGTGTAAATCTAACATAGCCTTAACAGCAGGGATTTTAAGCCCTCTTGTGACGTATGGTGGGCAATCCATAAAAATTACGTTTTCAGCCAAGGTCTTGGCCCGAACCCCAGCATCCTCCTTTCCGGTCAAATATGAAACAGTCACTTCATACTGCTCTTTAGGGAAAATCTGGGCGTATTGATTAGCAATATCAATGAATTGGGTAGCATAACTGTGGTTAAAAATAAGAATTTGGCGCCGGCATGTATTTCTTTCTAATGGCATGATAATATTCTTTCTCTTTAAATAGATACGAAGCACACCATACCACAAAGGAGACTCCTTAAAAATATGGCTAAAGAAGATCAAATTGAAATGGAAGGCATTGTTGTAGAAACCCTTCCGAACACTACTTTTCGGGTCCACCTTGATAATGGGCATATTATAAATGCTCATATTTCGGGCCGAATGAGAA
>CAZXFO010000263.1:0-1681 GCA_964639745.1 uncultured Coxiellaceae bacterium
AAACACGACTAGTCTGTCTCACTATAGGGCGGCATAAGTAAGGTATTAAGCTCGTAGTGGAATAATAATGTTTTATATTCATAATATATCTATAAGTAGCGTTTCAAGCATAAGTAAGGCAACTAATGCTGGAATAAGTAATTTTTATAGTGCATAATAACCCATTATTGAGGATATTATGCACGTAAAAGGTAAGTATTTACTTAAAGTATTGGGGCCCCAAGCAGCTTATCTGGTTGCAACGCTCTATAGTCGTAATCGTCCGATTTTCTATTTAAACGAAGCAGCACATATTTTGGGTGGACGGGAAAAGGCCTCTAAGGTGCTTGCTCAAATGATTAATAATGGTGTGGCCACCCGTTTGAAGTCTGGGATGTTCTCTTTAGTGCCTTTTGAGTTAGGTTTTGAGCGCGAATATTTAGGTAATCCTTATATTGTGGCGCGTGAACTTATTTTGGGTAAAGACAAATCCAAAAAAGCTAAAACAAAATATTATCTTTCGCATGCTTCTGCATTTGAATTACACCAAATGGTGACTCAACCACAGTTGGTTGTTTATGTGAGTTCACCCAAAATGATGCGCACAAAAAACATTCAAGGCGCAGAGTTTCGATTCGTGAGATGCAAATCTGAAGATGTTTTTGGTGTTACTGAGATCTGGGTTGATAAAACTGAAAAAGTTCTGGTTAGCGATTTAGAGCGAAGTTTGATTGATGGATTAAAATTGCCTGCTTATTGTGGAGGATTCCTAGAAGTGGCAAAAGCATTCTCCATAAAGCGAGATGTCATTGATCCACAGAAGATGATTGATTATGCCATTAAATTGGGTGTAGGTGCAGTGAATCGCAGGCTTGGGTATTTAATGGAGTTATATAATATTGGCGCACGTATCCATTGGGAGTTTTTAAAAACTACACTAACATCTAGCTATCTGCTGTTAGATCCAGATATGCCCGCTGAGGGTCGCTATTTAGCAAAATGGCGCTTAAGGCTTAATATTTCTAAAGAAGAATTACTTGCTATTAGAGTTACATAGCCCATGATTCCACAAAGCCAGATTTCAAAACTTTCTAACCGTCTGCTAAAAGAGCAGGGAGGTAAACGTATTCCAGAAAATACGTTGGAACGTGATTATTGTATTGCTTGGTTTTTAGTGGGGTTATCACGATCACCTCTTCGCAATAAGTTAGTGTTTAAAGGCGGAACAGCATTGCGGCGCTGTCACTTCTCGGAATACCGTTTTTCTGAAGATCTTGATTTTACACTTTTGCAATCCCTTGGCTTTGAGGAACTAAAGCAAGATCTAGAAGTAGTGTATGCAGAGGTCAAGAAAGCTTCAAATATTACTTTTCAGTTTTCTCGTCCTGATTCAGATTCACATGAAAATAGTTATACATTTTATTTGACTTATGAGGGACCATTGCCGGTAATGTCTAATAAAAAAGAAATTAAAGTGGATATCACCATTCGTGAAAAAGTCTTTTATGAACCTGCTGAGTTTGCGGTACTTAAGAGCTGTGAAGAGTTTGTCGATCTTCCAGAGGGAGAAAAGATCCTTGTTTATCCTCTCAATGAAATTGCAGCAGAAAAAATTGTTGCTCTTCTTGATCGAACTAGAACTGAGCCTCGTGATCTGTATGATCTTGAATATCTGATTAAGCATGGCCAAATAGCTTTAGAG